>REDE01000101.1 GCA_007693635.1 Flavobacteriales bacterium
ATTTCAATATTTCACAACGAAGCTGATGGAGGTCGCGCTTAGGCTGCGCCATAACTCGTTTCTAACCGCAAAAAAACTAACTATATATACCCCCATCAGGATATATTGTGCAGTAAGTATTGCGGTTATTGAAGGCCAAATATAATATAAAAATCTGACTCGTTTGTGGGTGAATCAACATTTCAGACATCATAAGGTCTTTTTAGTTGTGTTTTTTACAGATCATCAAATGGACTTCTTATTTTTTCTAAACTCTTTTGGGTTACGTGCGTGTATATCGTTGTGGTTTTTATGCTTTTGTGCCCCAATAACTCTTGAACAAACCGCGTGTCGGTACCACTCTCCATTAAATGGGTTGCATAACTGTGACGCAACCAATGAGGGGTTACTGGCTTGTTAATCCCGGCTTTTTTACATGCGGCTTTTAAAATTGCACGAACACTTCCAGGCGAATATTGAGCTCCTTGCTTTTGCCCCTCAAAAAGCCATAACTTGGGCTTGTACGTGCGGTAATAATCCCGCAACATATTTAAAATGTTATCGCTTACAGGTATCATCCGGTCTTTACCGCCTTTCCCCTTGCGCACCATAATGCATTTCCTCTGTCCTTGGATGTCACTAACGCGTAAATGAATGAGCTCGCCTCGCCGCAATCCACAAGCGTAAATGAGCGATAATATGGTGCGGTGCTTTATGTTGGTTGTTGATTGTAAAATTGCCTTGACTTCTTCTTTACTGAGCACATGGGGTAAGGTTTGAACTCGCTTTGGTCGCTCTAATTTTTCAACAACCACTTTTCGACCTAATACTTTGCTGTAAAATAATTTGCAAGCATTGATCACCTGGTTTTGATAAGAAGCACTGAGACCGTTTGGAATGATATAATCGTTTATAAAACGCTCAATGTCTTTTCCCTCTAATTGTTCTATGTCTCGGTCTTTGTGAAAGGCTGAAAACAAACTAAAAACCTGAGTATAGGTCTTTTGTGTGGACATACTATAACGCTTTTGCTGCATCCACTCAGTAAATTGCTTTACGTATGTGCTGTGCTTTGACGTTGCTTTTATGGTTAGCCTTTCGTTTTTCGGTGTTTCCCTCGTGTCTTTTATGGCGCTATAATTTAGATACACTCCAAATCTTCGACATATGGAGAAAATGCTCCTTAAATCAAAATGCGTTTTTTCTATGACATAACCCCGAACGGCTTCAGCCCATTTTGCCGATAGCTCTTGCTCCAAAAATGTGCTTTCTACATTGCTGGCCTCTAATAAAAGGAATTCTCTGCTATTGATTTTTACGTTCTTTAATACAACTTTTTTCATCACATAAAATTTTATTCAAAAGTAAGAAAAAAACTATTTTTTACAAACTAAGTAATGAAAATATTATACAAACACACATACAACTACAACACAAACCCTCGGCGACCTATCGCCATAACTCAAAAGCATTCGCCCTCCCCCACTTCCAAAAATGGCAGCGGACAGCATGAAGCCGACTGTATAAAAATTAAGTACTCCGGAAAAATGTTTGCTGAGTCGCTAGACAAACGCACTGCATACCCACTCCTGATTCGTGTGAGCTGGTTGATTAAAAAAAAAATGTAGCCCCGCCAGGAATCGAACCTGGATCTAAAGTTTAGGAAACTTCTATTCTATCCGTTGAACTACGGGGCCAAAGAAAGGGGCAAAGATAAAGAGTACTCGGTCTTGCAGCCTGCAATTGTAGCACCTATTTTTGTGCTATGCTAAAAAAGATATGTTTGTACCTAACTGTAGGTCTATTTACAGCGTGTGCGTCACAGAAGTTTGAGGTGATTATGGTTGCGGAAAAAGCTGTGGCCACATCGAAAATCGGACCCTGTGAGCCGTCGATCGCTATGCATCGATACCACCCCGATACAATCGTAATTGGTACCGTACTGAACGAATACCACTATTCGCACGACGGAGGAAAAACCTGGACTACCGAAGTTCTTAAATCACCGTATGGCGTTTGGGGCGATCCGGTGCTGATCAACGATACACTGGGGAATTTTCATTACTTCCATTTGTCAGACCCCACCGGAAAAAACTGGCGTAGCGACTCCATCCTCGACCGTATCGTCTGTCAAACCTCTACCGATGGGGGCAAAACCTGGAACGAAGGTTCGTATATGGGACTGAACTATCCGAAACAACAAGATAAAGAATGGGCCTGTGTAGATCCGACTACGAATAATATCTACGTAACTTGGACGCAATTTGATCGCTATAAAAGTCCAAATCCTGAAGACAAAAGCAACATTATGTTTGCGAAATCTACGGATGGTGGTGCCACTTGGACGGATGCCAAACGCATAAGTACAGTCGGCGGTGGCTGCATGGACGACCGTTTTACCGCTGAAGGGGCTGTCCCGGCAGTGGATCACAACGGACATATCCACGTGAGCTGGGCACGCAACGATACCATCTGGTACAGTTCATCCCAAGATTTCGGGGAGACTTTTGGTCCTGAGACTTTTGTAACAACCCAGGTAAATGGCTGGAAATTCTCCATTCCAGGTATTCCGCGTGCCAATGGATTCCCTATCGTGGTTGCCGATAACACATCGGGGACAAACCAAGGAAATCTCTACATCAACTACGCCGTACAACACGACACCAACCACACGGAAGTCTATGTGGCACGTTCGGTAGATGGCGGACAATCTTGGTCAAATCCGGTTTCGCTCAGCAATCACCCCAAGCCTACCCACCGGTTTTTCACTTGGATGAATATCGACCCCGAAACGGGTAATCTCTACGCGGTTTATTACGATCGCCGAGCGCATACCGACGAGGCTACCGACGTGTATATCGCGTGGTCTAAAGATGGTGGCCTGACTTGGAAAGAACGGAAAATCTCCGAGCGTCCTTTTCGCCCAATACCCCGATATTTTTTCGGCGATTACAATCATATTGACGTCCGTCACGGCAGGGTCACCCCCACCTGGACGGCTATGGAAGATGGTAAACTGAGGATTTACGTAGCCGTAATCCCTACTAAAAAACTAAAATAATTCAGTCATATGAAAAAATTACTATTGGCAAGTACTTCCAAACTTTACGGACAACTCTATCTGGAATACCTCGTAGATACCCTACCAGAATTTTTCGGAAAAAACACCACCGTCACTTTTATTCCCTTCGCGCGACCCGGAGGAATTTCCCACGATGCGTATACCGATATTGCGCGTAAAGGACTGGCGCAAGCGGGACTCAAAGTAGTGGGCGTTCATCAGGGTAATGTTGCTGAAAATATTCGCAATGCCGAAGCCTTCTTTACCGGCGGAGGAAACACTTTCGTATTAACTAAAACCCTTCACGAAAATGCTTGGATGGATTTGTTGCGGGAAAAAGTTTTAGCCGGCACACCCTACATGGGATCCAGTGCCGGAACTAATTTAGCGGGCATCAGCGTAGGCACCACCAACGATATGCCCATCGTACACCCGCCCTCCTTAAATGCGCTCAATCTCGTAAACTTCAACATCAATCCACATTATCTGGATCCCCTACCCGACAGCACGCATATGGGGGAAACCCGGGAAACTCGCATCAACGAATTCCACTGCTTCAATACCCAGCCCGTTCTTGGGCTGCGAGAAGGTAGCTGGCTTCGTGTGAATGGCGATGAAGTCCGATTAGAAGGGCTACCAACCGCTCGACTTTTTCGTGCTAATCAACAGCCGGTGGAAGTATCGCCGGGTATCCTTAGTCTTTAAAAGAAACAAAACATGAACTATTGCTCAACCTGCGGAAGTAAAGATTTGGAAAAAACCGTCCCTGAGGGCGATAATAGACTGAGGATTGTTTGTTCAAACTGCGGACAAATTCACTACCAAAATCCCAACATGGTTGTGGGTTGTTTGCCCGTATACAAAGGAAAAATACTCCTAGCCCGCCGCGATATTGAGCCTCGTAAGGGTTTGTGGAATTTACCCTGTGGTTTTTTGGAAAATGAGGAAACGGTAGAAGAAGGCGCCATTCGCGAGGTAATGGAAGAAACCGGGGCTGAAGTCCGCCTATTGCATTTACACACGGTGTACAATCTCCCCAATGCCCAGCAGGTGTACCTCATTTTTCTTGCCGAAATGACATCCGCTGATTTTCTAGAGATTACCACTGAAAGTTCAGAGGTCGGTCTTTTTGACCCCGAAGAAATCCCCTGGAAGGAAATGGCGTTTTCTTCCAGCGCCTTTGCTATTGAACGCTATTTGGCCAACAAGCACACCACACAAACACATTTTGGAACCTACTATAAAAGAACTGATTAACTATGTCTGACCTCATCCACGAATACCGCGACGGCGATCACCAAAACTCTCCCATCATCCTCATGCTACACGGCTACGGATCACACGAAAACGACCTGTTTTCCTTTGCCGATGAACTCCCGAAAAATTTCCCGATTGTGAGCGCGCGCGCCCCACACGCACTGGGTTTTGGAGGATATTGTTGGTACCAGATAAACTTCGAAGCAACGGATCCCAGCTTGCGCAGCGACGACAAAATGGCTATTGACTCCCGCGATCGAATTATTGCGTTCATCGAAAGACTAAAAGTCAAATACAACAATCCGCATAAAGTCATACTATTGGGATTTAGTCAGGGCTGTATTTTGTCCTACAGCGTAGCATTCACACGTCCGGATTTGGTTTCCTCAGTAATGGCACTCAGCGGTTATTTACACCAGCCTATTTTACCGGAAAAAGTCAAACACCAAGAACTCAAACATCTCGATTTTTACGTTGCTCACGGCAAAGAAGACCCCATCATTCCCATTGAATGGGCGCGTAAGAGCGTGACTTTTCTCGAGACAAATAAGCTAAACCATCAGTATCGTGAATACAACGTTGGTCACGGCATTGACGCGCAGGGATTTCACGATTTGAAAAATTACCTTCAAAAAATTGCCGAGAGGTAATTGGATGATGGGGTGAGTGAAGCATTTAAACTTTTAGCTGCGCCGTCCGCTCCTTAAGATACCCTAAAAGTCAGGTATTTGACTTGCGTAAATGACTTGTTTTTCCAACGCGCCTAAGGAAGCTGTTGAACCTTACAAACAGGTACTCTAAAAAGCTACCACCATATCGCAAGCCGAAACTTCAGTAGTCTTTACTGCCAATAAGTGAACGAGAAATGGGTGAAAACCTAAAACTGAAATTTACCGGCATAGATAAGCTGACCGTCCCGGTTAAAGGATTGAATGAGATACATACCTTTGCTTACTTGGGGTAAATCAATCTGATTATCGCCAGCCTCTAAACCAGAACGCTCAGCTATAATCTTACCATCCAAAGAAGTAATTCGGGCAATGAAGGACTCCGAGTTACTTAGCGAATGCGCGGGGTCTATGTGCAGCAGTAAAGCATTCTGATTTCCAATTCTCGAATGATAATCATTCATGGATTGAAAGGACTGACCCGTGCGAAAACCAAAGTAAGCAGGTAAAGCTTTAAAATAACTGTAGTAAGAGGCATCCACACAGTTATCAGTTCGCTTAAATACCTCAACTTTATAAACAGAATCCAAGTTTTCAGAAGGATTTAATGCAAAGCTGAAATAAAAATCGGGGCGAAAAACACTGAAAGACTTTGTGCCAATCGGGAAACTATCGGTTATGTAATTCCCAACCACCGTGTGCGTATTGTTTGAATACTTGGAAAACACAATTTCAAAAGTCGAATAGTTAGGCGCTATAGAGTCTACATGGACTCGACCGGTTAAACTAACTTCTATAGGCTGTAAGGGATTTTGTGAAGTACCTAGGATTACTTTTTGAGCATTAAAAATAGCCGCCGGGTCTTCCATACTCATATAAAAATTTACCGTAGGACTGGTGGTATCGATGTAAACGTGCAAAAACTCTACGTTAGACATTGACAAACAATAATCCTCGTAATGAACCTCCACGATAAAATATCCGCTATTCTGTGAAATAAACGGATACCAACCCGCATCATTAAAATTGTTTTGAAAATTAGCTAGACTCGACAAATTCAAACGCGGGTCTGAGGGGCGAGACCATATCGTAGAGGTGGGGAGAAAAATTTGTCCGCCAACGTAATTTGCGTTGGCATCTGACTCGAAAATCTGAACTTGAATGCTACCAAGAGGAACATTGGTAGAATTGAAATCAAAAGTGTGAATTTGCGGCGCGCATTTGGAAACTTCATATGCCAAGGTTGTAGGATGAATTCGAGCTTCAGAAATTTCGGGAACGCCTTGGGCACTCAAAGTCCCGAAATCTACGATATGAGTTTCAACGCTAACATTATCATAGCGTTGAGCTGGCTCGGCCAAGCTAACCTGAACGCGATACTCAATGTTTACCGGTAAAGTAGAGGACGTTGGTGGAGTATTGGGATTTATTTGAAACGAATAAATCGATCCTTGCAATTGACCAATCGGCAGGGTATCAATTGGCTCCATATTCCATGTGACATTGCCTACAAGCCGCCACTGAATTTGCACCTCAAGATTGGAACGTTGATTGGGTGGGTTTTGCGTAAAGCTACTTATCACTTCAAAATCAACTAGCTCACAATTACCTCCACTCTTAACCAAACTCACATACCAGCCCGGAAAAGATGTTGCCGATACATACGGCTGAAAACTAAAAAAAGCCCAAATGAAAATTAAACTCCCAAAACATTTACCACGTACAGAAACCGATTTCACAGCCCGGAAAAAAGCAATAAAGCCCGTAGACTGGGGGACACAAGAAGCGGGTATTGGTCTAATCATGATCGGAAGTATTTGTGAGTAAATGTGTTCAAAAATACAACCAAATACATTTATAGCCAAATCAAATTTTAATGTTTCTAAAACGAAAGCTGCAAAAATCACGCTCACCCTTTAAAAATCGTCTTTTGGGTGCTCGGGAAAAAAATGCATTGTAGTATTGTGCATTAACCCTAAGGGTTGTACTTTTGCCGGCCATAAAACAAATTCATAATCTTATGTACGCAATTGTAGAAATAGCAGGGCATCAGTACAAAGTACGCAAAGACCAGCAGATCTACGTTAATCGTATGCCTCAAGCAGAGGGTGAGTCTATTTCATTAGACCGCGTAATGCTTGTTGACAACGATGGTAACGTAAAAGTTGGCGCCCCGGTTATATCAGGCGCAACCGTAGATGCTAAAGTAGTATCGCACCTGAAAGCTGACAAAGTAATCGTTTTCAAAAAGAAACGTCGTAAAGGCTACCAAAAGTCTAACGGTCACCGTCAGTACATTTCCCTATTGGAAATCACAAATATTAACGCATAATTTTTAAAGCTCAACGATATGGCTCACAAGAAAGGCGTCGGTAGTTCGAAGAACGGACGCGAATCAGAAAGTAAGCGCCTGGGCGTGAAAATCTTTGGAGGTCAAAACGCCATTGCCGGTAACATCATCGTGCGTCAGCGCGGTACCCGCCACAATCCGGGTACGAATGTAGGTATTGGAAAAGATCATACACTTTACGCTATGGTAGACGGAAAAGTAGTTTTCCGTAAAAAACGCGATAACAAATCATACGTTTCGGTAGAGCCTTTCCAGGCCTAAAACGACGTATTAACCGATCTGTAAAAGGCCACTTCCTTAGGGTAGGTGGCCTTTTTTTTGTCCCATTTCGCTATTGCAAATAAATTTTCTCCCCCCATGCTCGACATTAAAATACTGCGCACCAAACGCGAACAAGTCATTAAAGCCCTGGAAAAACGCGGACTCAACGCCACCAATCAAATCGATACCATATTAGAATTGGACGATAAGCGCCGACAAATCCAAACAACTATGGACGAAAAGTTGGCCGAGGGCAAAAAGCTTTCACGCTTGATTGGGGACTTTTTTAAAGAACAGAAAATCAAAGAGGCCAACCAATTAAAGGAGGAAAGTATTCTGCTTCGCGACGAAGCAAAAGCGCTGCAAGAACAACTTCAAGAGGTTGAAAAAGAACAATTGAACGCCTTGCTGGAATTACCCAATACGCCTTCCGATAAGGTGGTATACGGTCGCTCGGCTGAGGATAACGAAATTGTCGCGCAATGGGGCAACATTCGCGAATGGAACGAACTTCTCAAGCCCCATTGGGAGCTTGCGGAAAAGCATCAGTTGATCGACTTCGAATTGGGGGTGAAAGTCAGTGGCGCGGGATTTCCGTTTTATACCGGAAAGGGAGCCCGACTGCAGCGCGCCTTGATCAACATGTTTTTAGATCACAACATCGATAATGGCTACCGCGAATATCAAGCACCATTATTGGTGAATGAGGCTTCCGGCTACGGAACGGGACAACTACCCGATAAAGAGGGACAAATGTACCACGTCACCGAAGACAACCTCTACGCCATTCCCACCGCCGAGGTGCCACTTACGAATATTTTTCGCGATAGTATTTTGGATGAGGCGGATTTTCCGGTTAAATTAACCGGCTACACCCCGTGCTTCCGTCGTGAAGCCGGATCTTACGGTAAGGATGTGCGAGGACTCAACCGCCTACACCAGTTTGACAAGGTAGAAATTGTGTGTATCGAACATCCGGAAAAATCTTATGAGCGCCTGGAAGAAATGGTGAAACAAGTCGCCTCATTGTTGGAAAAACTCGAACTCCCCTACCGGATTTTGAGACTTTGTGGGGGCGACATGGGCTTTACCTCAGCCCTTACCTACGACTTTGAAATATACTCCGTAGCGCAACAACGTTGGTTGGAGGTGAGTTCGGTTTCAAACTTTGAGACTTTCCAAGCAAACCGACTAAAACTTCGCTACAGAGACGCGGAAAGAAAAACTCAGCTGTGCCATACCTTAAACGGGTCTTCCTTAGCTCTACCTCGAATTGTTGCCGGATTACTGGAAAACTTCCAGGACGATCAGGGCATACGCATTCCTAAGGCACTGCAGGCCTATACCGGTTTCGACAGAATTTAAAAGCAAGGATCTATTACACGGGGCGCCCGCGCCAGGGACGGTAGCGGGCAGCTCATGGGCAAGGTGAAGTTGCGAAACACGGTGTGGCAGAGCGACCGGAGGAAGCTCCTGCCACGGCGATGTTGAGCCTGAACCTTGCCCATGACTGCGAGCGGACGGCCCGGTGCCGCCCGTACAATAAAGCAAAATATTTCGCGGTGCGTTTGCCGGGCGGCAGGCGCCCTAAACATTCATCAACTCCAATGAACGACGACCTTGGTGTCGAAAAACTCTTGGGGAAAATGTTTTTTAAGGGGAAAAATGCGAACGCGCTTTTGATGATCTTTTAGTTCTTCGCGCAGGTCGCCGCCTTTGAGGTAAAAGATTCCGTTATTGAAATCTGGATGCAGGCGATGAGGGGAAATTTTACCGCGCGTCCATATCAGAAATCGAGAAAAATCGGTGACGGCTCTGCTCACAATGTAATGGTATTGACCCTTAACTTTCTCTGCTCTATTGTGTTCGGCCGTCACATTTTGAAGGCCCAGTGCCTCAGCAACCGCCTCTACGACTTTGATTTTTTTACCAATGGAGTCGACCAAATGAAAGTGCACTTCAGGAAAGAGAATGGCGAGGGGAATTCCGGGAAAGCCGCCTCCAGTCCCTATGTCCAGTACTCGAGCGCCCGCAGGAAAGTCAATAATCTTTGCTATGGCGAGAGAATGAACAACGTGTCGCTCCATCAGGGCGTCGATGTCCTTGCGCGACACCACATTGATGGCCGCATTCCACTGGGTATAGAGTTCGGGCAGCTGATCAAACTGTTTGACTTGCTGTTCGGTTAATTCAAAAAAATCTTGTGGGTGCATCATTACCAAGTTGGTTTTTTCCAGCGAAAAAAGTTGGCAATCATTGCCATTCCCTGAATATGAATGAGTATGAGATCGAGCCAAGGACCGAGGAGTCCGATAGCGCCTAGGTTCCAAAATTTACTAAAACGCCACGAAGCGATACTCAAGAGAGTCATGTAGATCACGAACATTACGAGACAGAGTAGCATGAAAGGCGAAAAGGCGAGGGCGATAATTCCCAGCATGAGTCCGGCTTTGGAGAGTCCGTAAACCCCGAGCATAAACTTACTTGAACGACGGTAATACTTACTGGCCTGCAGATGGCGTCGCTTTTGGTTCCACCAATCGGTATAATTTTGCTTGGGGATGCTCAGTGTTTTAGCCTCGGGGTGTGCAATCCAGGTAACATTGGCAAATGGGGCGGCGTGATTTACAAAGAGATCGTCGTCGCCCATAGGGATATGCATGTGATCGTAAAATCCTTTGCGCGCATAGAAAAGATCGCGCGTGTAGGCCAAATTCCGACCTAGGGCCATGTATGCTCGTCCCGCGGCGGCGGCAGAGAATCCCATGAGGGCGGTCTGCAAAGTTTCCCAACGAATAAAGGCATTCAATAGTCCTTTTTGCGGAAAGTAATCGCCATAGCCCAGTATGATTTCCGCCTCATTAAAGCCCAAAACCATATTGCGCAGCCAGTTTTTTGAAGACGGAATGCAGTCCGAATCGGTGAGCACAATTTGGTCGTGTTTGGCCGCCTTAATCCCTAGGGTTAAGGCAAATTTCTTTCCGTTAAAAAAAGTCTCACTTTCTTGCACGCGCACCAGTCGGATGCGTGTGCTTTCTTTAGCAAAGGCTTCCAGCACATCTTCCGAATTATCCCAGGAACGGTCGTTTACCGCGACGATTTCAAAATTAGGATAGTCTTGTTCCAAAAGTTTGGGTAAAAGTTTAGTCCAATTATCCGCTGCGTTGCGTCCGCAAATAACCACACTAACGGGGGGCAAAGGATCGTTATTTTCAAAGCGAATGGGGCGAAAACGCAGCATACGCACCAGAAAAAAGATCTGAATCAATAAGAATACCGCTGTAATGATCAGCAGGATGCCGAAGACGTCAAAAGAAAATTTGTCGAGATTGAGATTCAAATCAAAAATGCTTTAAGGTAAATTTACAACCATGAAATACACAGAAACCCTGAAAGGGGCAAAATTACAATCTATTTTGGCCGTAGATTTGCAATCTTTAGATAAAAGTTATTCTATGTTGCGTGTTGGTATCTTACTGCTATTTGTATGTGTATTCCCCGCCTCTGTGTTGGGATTTGAATTTGATCCGAAAAAGTTTGAAATAAAAAACAAGGTGTATTACGACGGAATTCGTACGGTACGTATGTTTCCCAGCAGCAATCCCTTGGATTTACCGATTATCCCGTTGCGCAATGGGAGTTTGGAGTTGCACTTCGACGATATGTACGAAGGAGCGGCGGACTTCCACTACACCATTCTCCATTGCAACGCCGATTGGACGCCTTCGGATTTGAGGAAGGCCGATTACATCGATGGGTATCAGGATTATTTCATGTCGGACTTCCAGCATTCTTTCAACACCTTTGTACCGTACACCCATTTTCGCTTGCGTCTACCCAACAGGGATATGCAGTTTAAGATTAGCGGCAATTACCTTTTAATCATATTCGAAAAAGGTGCTGAGTACCCTGTGCTTACACATCGCTTTATGGTATTTGAACCCTTTACTTCGGTGGAAGGCTTTATCCGTCGCCCCACCCAGCTCGACCGCATGAACACCCACCAACAGGTATTTTTCCGAATCAATCACCCGGGCTACGTAATTCCGGATCCGCAGAGAGACTTAAAAGTAACTATACTACAAAATCAAGATTGGACAAAAGTTCTCACCAATTTAGAACCGCAATTCATTGGCAATGATCAACTCATCTACGAGAGAGATGAGGGCAACTCCTTTCCCGGCGGGAATGAATATCGCTTTTTCGACACTAAAAATTTGATGGTGTTGACACAAAACGTCAGGAAAATAGATATCGACAGTATTTTCAACGTCTTCTTGGCGGCAGATGCGTTGCGATTTCGCAGTCCGTACGTCTATTGGGACGACATTAACGGTATGTACGTAATTCGTCGTTTGGATTCACCCAACGACCACACCTATGCCGATTACGCCTTGGTGGATTTTTTCTTGGAGAGTCCTGCTCGCCTTCCCGGAGATGTGTATGTTTTTGGTGAACTCAGCGAATGGAAGCTCAAAGAGGAATTCAAGCTCACCTACAATCCCGAGCGACTGGCGTATCAAGGAAAAATATTGCTCAAACAAGGGTATTACAACTACCATTACGTTACGGCCATTCCTTCGGCAGATGGCGAAAAAATGCACGCTAGTCTAGACTTCACGGAGGGCAATTATTGGGAAACTGAAAACGCCTACCACGTGCTTATTTACCACCGCGAAATAGGAATTCGCTACGATCGTCTGGTGGGATACAAATACTTTCAATCACAACCTTCCAATCGTTAATTTTTTTTAAGATGCAAAAAAAACTCTTTGCCCTATTGTCGATTTGTCTGATCGCATCCCAAGGTCTGATCGCGCAAAACACGAAAAAGACTCCGGTCACGCTTGAGAACATTTGGTCACAGTATGCCTTTTATGCCCGAGGAGTCAGTGGATTTAAGTCGATGGCCGACGGAGCGCATTTTACCACCAGCAGTGTAAAGAACCAATCTGCAGAAAACCCTTCGGGAACGACCTACATACTTCGTCATTCGTACCAAACAGGATTGGTGATCGACACGCTTTTCAGCACCGATCAGCTCCCTAATCCGCTCGAGCACCCCATTTCCGATTACGAATTCAGTTCCGACGAGCGTTTTGTGTTGCTTCATACGCAGCAGGAGCGCATCTACCGCTACAGCAGTAAGAGTATTGTTTTTGTATTTGATCGTGAGAATAAAAAACTCTACACCATAAGCCCGGAGAAAATCCAGTTACCCAAGGTCTCTCCCGACGCCAAATACGTATCCTTCGTTAAAAACAACAACCTGTATTTGTACAATTTGCTAAACAACAGTGTAAAAGCGATCACCGAAGACGGCGAGAAAAACCGCATCATTAATGGTGCGACGGACTGGGTATATGAAGAGGAGTTTCAGTTCGATAGTGGGTACGAATGGGCCCCTGATGGCTCACATTTAGCCTATTACCGCTTTGATGAAAGTGAGGTTAAGGAGTTTAGTATGGACGTGTATGGAGACGGCCTGTATCCTACGCAGCAGCGCTTCAAGTACCCCAAAGCCGGGGAAGACAATGCGAAAGTCAGCATACACATCTATGCACCGGAATCTATGGATCGTCACGAAATCAGCATACCGGGAAATCCCGAATACGTAGGTCGAATCAAATGGCGCAATGCCAGCGAGTTGGTTTTATTCACCCTTAATCGTCCACAGAACGACTTACAGCTTTTTGTGCATAATCTAAAGGCGAAGAGCACCAAACTTTGGTATCAGGAAACCGATGCTGCTTTTGTGGAGATGGACGATAACCAAATATTTCTTGAAGATGGGAGCTTACTTCGTTTATCGAGTAAAGATGGTCATTACCACATTTACCACATCAGTGAAAAAAAGCAAACCCAACTCACCAAGGGCAAATGGGATGTCACCGAGTTGTTTGGGTACAATCCCGAGACCAAGCGAGTGTATTTTCAGGCGGCAAAGGACAGTCCTTTGGAAAGAGGCATCTATTCCGTTGCTTTGAGTGGTCGCGGAAAATTGGAGGAGTTGCACCAAGAAAAAGGCTGGAACAATGCGAATTTCAGTAATCAGTGCAAATTTATTGTCATTAACCACAGTAGCGTAAGTCAGCCCAACACTTATAAATTGTACGATGCCAAAGGCAAACATATTCGCGACTTACAACTCAACACCAACACTCGCAATTATTTACAGAGTGTTCCCTTATTGGGCAATCACCGGTTTTTGCAAATTCCCGGTGACGACGGCACACCGCTAAACGCATACATGATCACGCCTCCCAATTTCGATTCTACCAAGGCATATCCCCTATTGATGTTTGTCTACGGTGGCCCCGGCTCCCAAACGGTAAAGAACAGCTACGACGGGTTTAACTTCTTTTGGTATCAGCATTTGGCCGCTAAAGGTTACATCATTGTTTCTGTAGACAATAGAGGTACTGGAGCGCGGGGTAGAGATTTCAAAAAAATCACCTACAAGCAACTTGGTCACTACGAATTACTCGATCAGATGGCTGCGGCAAAATGGCTAGGGAGTCAGAGGTACATCGACGCTTCTCGAATGGGGATATGGGGATGGAGTTACGGCGGCTACATGTCGAGTTTAGGCATCACCAAAGGAGCTGACCTCTTCAAGGCGGCCATAGCGGTGGCGCCCGTTACCACTTGGAGGTATTACAACACAATATACACCGAGCGTTACATGCGCACCCCGCAAGAAAATGCTGCGGGCTACGACGACAATTCGCCCATCAATTTCACCGAGCAATTAAAGGGGAATTACTTGTTGATTCACGGAACTGCCGACGACAACGTTCACGTGCAAAATGCCATGCAAATGAGTCTCTCATTGATCGAAAAGAACAAGCCCTTCCAGCAGTTTATGTATCCAGACCGCGATCACGGGATTTTTGGAGGAAAAACTCGATTGCATCTCTATACGCTCATGACGAAGTTCATCGAAGAGAATTTATAGCATTTGTAAAAGCAAACAGTAAATTTTATACCTTTGCACGAGTCAAAGGATATTTAATGCAGAGCACTTCAGCCTTATTTGAGGAACATCTTGCGCTACTCAAAGTCAAGATGGAAGAGAGTCGCCGATTAATGGCGGAAAATCTCGCACTTCAAAAAGAGTTGCAGGCGGCATTAGATAAAAAGCGTGAATTGGAAAGTGAGGTTAAGTCACTACGTCAGTTACGCACCCTAGACAACCGCGCAGTAGCCTTGTCGTCAGTCAATGGCACCAAGCAAACTAAGGCGTGGATTGATAGATTGGTAAAGGAAATCGACACTTGTCTCGAGACCCTCAATCAGCAGTAGAAAATCGTTTAAAGCTTATTTTAAGCACGCTATATGGCCGCAGACGAAACCGTTAAGGTTAGCATTCAAATTCTCAATCGCAACTATCCGGTAACGGTGCGTTTGGATGAGGAGGAGTTGGTGCGGAATGCCGAAAAGAATATTCAAGAGCGCTTGAAAAAGTTACAGCGCTCGTACAATATCGACCAGCCCCAAGACCTCTTGGCAATGGTAGCCATACAGCTGGCAACACGAATGACTCATCTCGCCGAAGAGAAAGAGAGAGATCAGGAGTTGGTTGCCGAATACTCCGAACGATTTCGCTTGTTGATTGGCGATACCTCCCAGTAGGGTTGTAGTGGTTTCAATTCGAGTGCGGAAGACAATACCCGCGTTATTCAAAAACATGTACTAAACTTAACAAGCATCTTCATAGGAAGATGGCTCGGGCGGAATAAAGCAGGCCTCAACCCTTAGGGGTGTTGAAAAACCAGAGGAATCTTGACGTCGACCGGAATCTTCCGAACCTGTCTATTCGAAGTTTAGACAGTTGAATAACGCGGGGTTTTTATTAACACCGTAATTGAACAAACATACATGAGTAGTATCATCATTGCCGGAGTAGTCGGCATCATAGTCGGAGCAGTCACAACTCTTATCGTGATAAAGCTCGGCTTGAAAAGCCAGTCTGCCGCCCTATTATCCGCCGCAGAAAAAGAAGCCGAAAATATCAAAAAGGACAAAATTGTTCAGGCCAAAGAAAAGTTTTTAGAACTCAAAGAAGAGCACGAAAAGGTTATAGCCAAACGCGAGCGAAAAATGCAAGAGAGCGAAAAGCGCATTCGCGATCGAGAAACACAGGTGAATAAACTCATCGAAGACAACAACCGCAATCGTAAAAAACTCGAGCAAGTGCAGCAGGATTTCGAGCGTAAAACCGAAGGCTTGGATCGTCGGTTGGAAGAAATTCAAAACATCCGTGAGAATCACATCAAGCAACTTGAAGTCATTAGCGGCCTTACCGCACAAGAAGCTAAAGATCAGCTGATGCAGACGCTCAAAGAGGAAATCAAGAGCGAATCGGCCGCCTTTGTGCAACAAGCCACCGAGGAAGCCAAACTTACTGCCGCCAACGAGGCAAGAAAAATTGTTGTGCAAACCATTCAACGCGTGGGAACCGAGCAAGCGATTGAAAATGCGGTTTCGGTTTTCAATATTGAAAATGACGACGTAAAAGGTCGGATTATCGGAAGGGAAGGTCGCAACATCCGCGCTCTAGAAGCCGCTACGGGTGTAGAAATCATTGTTGATGACACCCCGGAAGCGATTATTCTCTCTTGCTTTGATCCGGTTCGCAGAGAAATTGCTCGACTCTCATTACACCGTTTGGTTACCGACGGACGTATTCATCCGGCACGTATTGAGGAAGTCGTGCAAAAAGTTACGAAGTCCATTGACGAAGAAATTATTGAAACGGGCAAACGGACAATTATCGATTTGGGCATACACGGGTTGCATCCAGAATTGGTTAAAATCGTTGGCCGCATGAAGTACCGCTCAAGCTACGGACAAAACCTTCTTCAGCACAGTAGAGAGGTTGCGAATCTAAGCGCCATCATGGCGGCGGAGCTCGGACTAAACGTTAAATTAGCTAAGCGCGCAGGTCTATTACACGATATTGGTAAAGTACCTTCGGAAGAAAGCGAACTCCCTCACGCCATTCTTGGTATGAAATGGGCTGAGAAGTACGGAGAAAAACCCGATGTATGTAACGCCATCGGAGCCCACCACGACGAGATCGAAATGACCTCTCTCCTATCGCCAATTATTCAAGTTTGTGACGCAATATCTGGAGCTCGTCCGGGAGCTCGCCGTCAGGTTATGGAGAGTTACGTACAGCGACTTAAAGATTTGGAAAACCTAGCCATGAGCTATCCTGGAGTAACCAAAGCCTTCGCTATTCAAGCCGGCCGCGAACTTCGTATCATGGTAGAAAGTGAACAAATCGACGACAAGAAAGCAGCGGAAATATCCTACGATGTGAGTCAGCGCATTCAAAGTGAAATGACCTATCCCGGACACGTTCGGGTAACGGTAATTCGCGAGACCCGCGCCGTTAACGTAGCGCGATAGCAATTTTTTCGATTCTATTTGCGATCTACAATTGAACTTTACAGTCGAGTGCCGTACTTTTGCGCACCAAAATAAGAAATAACGAATAATCTCATGGCGGAATTTGAATTGATTATGCCCAAAATGGGCGAAAGTGTAGCCGAAGCAACCATTACACGTTGGCTAAAAGAAGAAGGTGAAAGTATTGATCTGGAAGAAAGTGTATTGGAAATTGCCACCGATAAAGTTGACTCTGAAGTTCCTTCACCCGTAGAGGGCATTCTTAAAAAGAAACTATTCAATGTTGACGATGTCGTGCAAGTAGGCACCGCCATTGCCATTATCGAAATTGCTGGTGAATCAGCCGGCACCACTCCGGCAGCGGCAACGGAAAGTGCTCCGGCAGCCACACCTCAACAAGCAGCTGTACAAGCTCAAGAAGTTGTAGAAACTGCACAAGCAATTGTTGGCGGTACAATGGATATACCTTCGCGCACCTCTGAGGGTCGTTTTTATTCGCCCTTGGTTCGCAGTATTGCCCAAGAAGAAGGTGTATCCTTAGAAGAACTCGATAGAATTAGCGGTACAGGTAACGAAGGACGCGTTTCAAAAGCCGATTTACTGAACTACCTTAAAACGCGTGGCACCGCAGCTGCTAGTGCAAGTCCAGCCGCACCCGCACCCGCAGCACCTAGTGCACCCAAGCCAAGCGAGTCCAGTCGTGCAACCCCCGCTCCACAGCCAAAAACTGCTCCACCAGTGGCTCTGCGCCCGGGTGATGAAATCATTGAGATGGATCGCATGCGCCGTATCATCGCGGAAAATATGCTCCTTTCCAAACAAACCTCGCCTCACGTAACGAGTTTCGTTGAAGCTGATGTTACCAATATTGTGATGTGGAGAGATAAAGTGAAAAATCA
Source organism: Flavobacteriales bacterium (assembly GCA_007693635.1). Taxonomy (GTDB): domain Bacteria; phylum Bacteroidota; class Bacteroidia; order Flavobacteriales; family Schleiferiaceae; genus CSBr16-58. The sequence goes on from REDE01000101.1 coordinate 17,893, forward strand.
ATTCCTCCAGCAAGAAGGTGAAAAACTAACCTTTACCCCTATCTTCATCGAGGCTATTGTAAAAGCAATTCGCGACTTCCCGATGATCAATATCTCCGTTGACGGAAATAACATCATCAAACGCAAAGATATCAATATCGGTATGGCTACGGCACTACCAAGTGGTAACCTAATTGTTCCGGTTATCAAAAATGCCGATCAACTCAACTTGGTTGGAATTACCAAACGAGTGAATGATTTGGCCAATCGCGCTAGAAACAATAAGCTCAATTCCGACGATATTCAAGGAGGTTCTTACTCCATATCAAACGTTGGAAGTTTTGGCAACCTAATGGGAACTCCAATTATTCCACAGCCACAAGTTGCTATTATGGCAGTTGGAGCAATTAAGAAAAAGCCAGTTGTTTTAGAAACACCACAAGGCGATGTGATTGCCGTACGCCACATGATGTTCCTTTCGCACTCCTACGACCACCGAGTGGTTGACGGCGCGTTGGGAGGAATGTTTGTACGTCGCGTAGCCGATTACCTCGAGCAATTCGACATCAATCGTGAATTTTAATTAACGCATAACCAAATACAGCCGACCATCCGGAAACCAAAACCGGTGGTCGGCTTTTTTATTTCAATAGTATGAAGATCAAACTCCAACGTCCGCTCTGCATTTTCGACCTCGAAACAACTGGGATAAAAGTCACCAGCGACCGCATTGTGGAAATAGCCATAGTAAAAATCCACGTCGACGGAAAAGAAGAAAAACGCCGATGGATTGTAAATCCCGAAATGAACATCCCCAAGGAGGTCATAGAAATTCACGGGATTACCAACGAAATGGTCGCCAACGCACCGACCTTCAAACAAATTGGCGCGGAGATCGTGCAATTTATTGGTTCGGCAGATTTGGGAGGGTACAACTGCAATAGATTTGATGTCCCATTATTTATGGAAGAATGCATGCGTTGTGAGCTCGATTTCGACTTAGAAAAAAGGCATATCGTAGATGTACAGAATATTTTTCACCGCATGGAACAACGTACCTTAAGTGCGGCGTATCAATTTTACTGCAATAAGAATTTGGAAAATGCCCACAGTGCAGAGGCCGATACATTGGCGACTTGGGAAATATTGGTCGCACAGGTAGAACGCTATCCAGATTTACAAGGCGATATTGCTTTTCTCGCGGAATTCTCAAATCGTCAACGCATCGCCGATGTTGCAGGCTTCATAGCTTTTAACGATAAAAACCAAGAAGTCTTCACCTTCGGAAAATACCGCAATCAGAGCGTAGAAAGTGTACTAGCCAAAGATCCTGGTTACTACAGCTGGGTTCAAAACGCTGATTTTCCGATGTACACCAAGAAGATACTAACCAAAATTAAACTTCGTCAATCACCTCTAGGACAAACACTTAAATAGGAAAAGCTCTAAGTAGAGCTGTAAGTAATTTCCAGTGACGGCGTCACGCTCACCGCTCGACGGATCGTATCGAAGCTCTCGGAAAGTATAGACAGCCACTACTTAAAGCGAAGCATAAATTCAGTTTTCAACTTTAAAACAGTCATATGAAAATCATTTGTGTAGGCCGAAACTATGCGGATCATGTAAAAGAGCTAAATAACGAAATCCCCGAGGATCCGGTAATTTTTCTAAAGCCCGATACGGCAAAAATACATGATGGGGACACCTTTTATATTCCCTCATTTACCAATGACGTTCATTACGAGGCCGAATTGGTTGTTCGAATATCCAAGGTTGGGAAGCACATTCAGCCAAAATTTGCTCATAAATACTACGATCAAATTAGCGTTGGTATAGATTTTACGGCTCGGGATATACAACAAAAACTCAAGGAGAAAGGACTTCCTTGGGAGAAAGCCAAGGCCTTTGATGGATCGGCTGCGGTTGGGAAAATGGTGAATTTCCGAGAGATGAATTGGGATGTTCAGAATTTAACATTCCGTTTAAACGTTAACGGAAAGGAAAGACAAAAGGGACATACCGGACAGATGATGCGCAGTGTGGATGAACTCATTGCCTACATATCGACATTCATTACGTTAAAGGTAGGTGATCTCATCTATACGGGAACACCTGCCGGCGTCGGTAAAGTGGAGCCCGGTGATGAAATCTCCGTTTTTCTTCAAGACGATGCAATGCTAAATGTTATCGTTAAATAATCTGGTGATAACTTTTACTCAATTGATACTACGTTGTAACTGATTTTTGTACTATATTTGGGGTTTGAATATCGTTTGTTACGCAAATTGTATTGACATTCAGGTATTCACAAACACTCTTAAACGCAACAAATCTCATTTTAAGTATTTGAAATGAGCAGATTAATTAAAATTCGTATGATGAAGAGACTGTTACTCAGTGTGCTTTTAGTCGGCTTTGGAGCTTCAATGCAAGGCCAAGCAATCATTGACACGATATTGGAAGAGCGCTTCGACTCGCCGCCAATTCTCGACACAACCTACAATGTTCCTTCGCCGGGGTTTACTCTTCCGGCCGGATTAGTGTGGCAAGTTTACGATTCGATCCCTCTAGCCCCATCGGCGCCAAACAGCTACAGAGCACGCGGTGGAAGTAGTGCTGGTTCGGTGAGATGGGAGACTCCGGTTTTGGATTTCTCTGGAAAAACCTTCATCACGATGCGTTTTCGTCATATTGCCAAAACGCACTTGACAGACCGAGGTAGGATCTACATATCAAAAGATGGTGGAACGACTTATCAGCAAGTCATTACAAATGCGACTTCACCAAACAAAAACGCGAACTATTTAGGGCCATCACCCAACTACGGTCAAAACGACTATTTCAACGAATTATCGTATCCTAGTCCGGCTCAAGGTGGATTGCCATCTTGGATGGGTCCGACGACTACCACTACACCTTCTGCAGTTGTGTGGCCGGCAAATAGTTGGTGGGTAGAGGAAGTTTTTGATTTATCGGATCTTCTGGGTGATACCACTACGAATCAATCCAATGTTATCATCCGCTTTAGTCACGAATTTCCAGCCGTGAGTTCGTTCGTACCTCAGCCGGCATTTATGCCAGGATGGTTTATCGATGATTTATTTTTAATTGGATCAAACTGCGAGTTGGAAGATCCGGTGATTTCGTTCAATATTACTCCTCCTTTGTCATTTAACAATCAACCGACCAACTTACAGCCATGTGCTGGGGATTATCGAGTTGCTCTAAATGCAACAGATAACGTCGCCATCGATTCGGTAGAGTTATTTTACAGATTTAATGGAGGTCCGTGGAATCTACGTATCATGCCAAATGTAGTAGGCGATCGCTATTTGGATACGATTCCCAACTGTCAAACAGGCGATACTATCGAATGGTATGTTCGTGCTTTCGACGTCTCTTGTCCAAACAGCACGCGTCGTCCTGCCGATACGACCCAGTTCTACAAGTTTTGGATTGGTGACACACCACCTGCTAAATGTGGATCTTGGTTCCAATGTACTTTTTCTGTCAATGTTCCGTTTATACAAAATACGCTCCCTTGGGTTGTTAATTTTCAAGATCCCGAATGGGTTCCGGGCACCGGAGCTGGAACAACCGGAGCTACGCATAGGGGTAATATGCCCATTGCGCAAGGAGATAAAGACTGGGGGGTAATTCCTCCGCTATCTTCGGGATTCTTTGGTTGGTCGGTACGTCAAGGTGCGTCGATGACGTTGTTGAGCGGGCCAAACGTAGACAACACCCTGCGAAATCCGAACGGAAAATACCTTATTGCTCCTCCTACGCAGGGAACTGGTTTCGCGCAAACCAACTTGACCTCTCATTGTGTGGAAATCCCGGCAGATAGTTGTTTATATATTGAGTTTTTCTACTATATGTACGGTGAAAACGTACAAACTCTACGACTGGATATCGATACGGGAGCGAATACGGAAGTATGGGTTACTGGAGTTTGGGAATTGAGTGGTCAGCAACAAACTGGACCTGACCAACCTTGGAGAAGAGCCTTTATTCCACTAGGTCCAGAGTATAGCGGTAAGACGTTGCGCTTCCGTTGGAACGCAACTCGACTTGGTAATAACCCCCGAGGTAATATTGCTATTGACGATATACGCGTAGATTATGCCGTTCCCAATGATGTTGAGGCAAGTATTCTAACCAGACCAATCGGTGAGGGTTGTAGTTTTTCAACCAACGAACCCGTAACGATGATTGTCCAAAATATTGGTTGCAACGATGCAGTGAATATTCCCGTTGCGTACCGCGTTAACGCTGGAGCTCCTGTTTGGGATACCATTCCTGGTCCTCTTGCCATGGGCGATACGGTGCACTTCACCTTCTCTCAGGGGGCAAATGTTTTGGCAGTTGGAACCTACGAATTCCAAGCATGGACGGCCATGCCTGGTGATCCTACACCAGCTAACGACTCTACGAATCGTGTAACGGTGGTAACGGTACCTATTATCTCTACTTTCCCACACGTCTTAGATTTTGATGGTCCGGGCAACACTTCCGGTAACGGAACCTTTGCCAATCCTGGAAACGTTGCTACTACGGATTGGAAGCGCATCCCTGATCCAACCGCTCCCGGTGTAAATGACTATACCTGGATGGTAAGAGAAGGTATGACCCCAACCATTGGAACTGGTCCGTTTACCGATTTATCGGGTTTTGGCAAATACTTGTACGCTGAGGGTGACTTTGGAACTCCAGCGGTGCCTGCGGTATTTGAATCTAACTGCTTCGACTTGTCATCTTTGACCAATCCGGTTTTCGATTTCTATTACCACGGTCATTTAGGTAATAATGCCTTCGATTCCTTGTGCGTGAACGTATTGACCGAAAACGGGTGGCAAACACCGCCCGCTGGAAGGATTACTACCTTTACTCAGAATGATGAACTTGACCCTTGGACATACCGCCGCTTTGATTTAGCGCCTTACGCCTCTCAAGGTCAAGTGAAAATACGCGTTGCCGCCTACCGTCGCACAGGTTCTAACCTGATTGACGTTGCGATTGACAATCTTGCGGTCTACAACAGATTACCTCAAGATGCCGGTATTTTCAATATTCAGCCTCCGGGATTGGGTCTTCCATTGGCGGCAAATCCACTGCCTACTGTGCATATTCGCAACTTTGGAACTTCCAACCTTACTAGTGTTCCGGTTATTTTGGAAGTAACTCCTCTTTGCGGACCTAACCAAGGCGTGACCACAACATACAATGCTACGGCAGCGGTAAATATTGCACCTGGCAATACAGGTACTTGGCAGTTCCCGGCTAGTGCAAATATCGTATGGCCAGAAGGTAGATTTGAGATTTGTGCACGCACAAACATTACCTCTGATGTAAATACATTCAACGATAGTTTCTGTAAGTACGTTACCGCGTTCGGTACCAAAACCATTCCTTGGGGTGACGACTTTGATGATTGCGACCACTCATCACAAGGTTGGTTCAGTCAAGGTGGTAAATTAAACTGGGAGGTTGGAACTCCTAGCTTTGGAACAAATGCTGCAGCCAGTGCGCCTAACGCATTCTTCACAAACCTAAGTGGACCGTATTACCCTAATTCCTCTGAATTCTTACGTTTACCTTTGATTACCGGTTTTGATACCGTAGTTAACGCGCGTCTCTCATTTTCGCAATTCATGAGCTCACCTAATGCCCATGGGGGTAGAATGGAGGTCTTTATTGCCGGTAACTGGGTGGCCCTAGGTAGCGTAGATGCGGTTGGTGTTGGTATCAACTGGCACTCGCATCCGCCTGTTGGTATTGCGAATACTCCGCTTTTCAACGCACCGGGCTGGGTAGCTAATACAAACGGTTGGATAACCTCTTCGTATCCGATGTTTGACTACAATTTCTCAACTACCTCCCTACAGATGCGCTACCATTGGCAAAGTACAGCAAGCCCTGCTCCACAAGCTGGTTGGGGTATCGATAACTTCGAAATCAATATTCCACCACAGAATAGTGCATCACCGGTATCTGTGAGACCTGTTAATAACCTTGTATTCCCATTTGTGGATCAGGACATTCAGGTAACCATTGAAAATACTGGAGAGAAACTTTTGGATAGTTGTAAACTAGCCGTGAGCTTTGATGGTGGCGTAACCTACGGAAATGAGTACTGGTATGTATTCAATCCGCCGCTGATCAAAGGAAGAAGAGCTACAGTGGTCTATCCTGATGTGTGGCCTAGTCCCGCACCGAATAACTACCTACTTTGTGCCGCTACTAGTCGTCCGAATAACAAACAGGATAACTTCCCGAGTGATGATACCCTTTGTATGCCGTCATTTGCGCTACCAGAAATCGATCTAGCAACCGAGACAAACAACGAGTATTGTAACGATTTCGAAGATCCCAATGTGTTTAATTTTGCGGCACTTCGTGGAGATTTCTCCAACGATTTACCTTCCTTTGAGTTGGGTACACCTGCACAAGCTCCAATCACTGGTGCCTTTGTTGGAACCAAAGCTTGGATGACTAAACTATCCGCGAATTACTTCTCACAAGATAATTCAATCATTGTAACCCCAGCATTTATCCTAGATTCAAATGCGGGTACTACCTACGAAATGACCTTCATGCATAATTTCTTAACGGAAAGAAATCACGATGGTGGTAACGTAGAGTATTCACAAGATGGAGGTTTAACTTGGGGGACACTAGGAGCTTTCGATCCTTCTCCAGATACAAGCTATCGCTGGTATAACCAACCTTTCATCTTCGGTCTCGACAACAGTCGTCCGGGATGGACTGGAAACTCAAACGGATGGCAGCAGGCACGCCTTCGCTTCTGTTTTGAAATTGGTGGACAAACCATCTTCCGCTTCCGCTTTGCTTCCGATAACAATATCGAAACTGCAGGTTGGGCAATTGATGACTTCTGTCTGCGTGAAGTCAACGAAGATTGTAAAGTCGTTGTGAGCACAGAAACCTTCGACCTTGAAGAATTGCAGTTTGCTCCACCAACTCCGAACCCAGCCAATGCGCTTACCTACATCGCATACAGATTGCCTAGAAGCGGCGATATGCGCGTACGTATTACAAACCTCCTCGGTCAGGTATTATTTGACGAGACGGCGCATAAGGATTCTGGAATCGGACAAACCAATTTCGACGTTTCCGGATGGAGAAATGGTGTGTACATCATTTCCATGGAGTACGAAGGAAAAACCTATACTACCAAGTTGATGGTTAACAAATAGTCAGTTAAACTGTAAATTAGTCAGAAAAACCTCCCTTAGGGGAGGTTTTTTTATGACTCTTTGGCACCTAAATTTAATGGAATACGCTTTGACTACTACGTGCAAACTCCTTAAAAGATGACGACACAAAACTTCACTTTAAAATCACAAGAGGCGCTTCAACAAGCCCAATCACTTGCTGCAACCTACGGACACCAAAGCATCGAAAACGTGCATATTTTGGTTAGTCTGCTCGAAAACGAACAAGACGTATCCTCTACTTTGCTCAAAAAGCTTGGTAGCGCAACGCAAAGAATTCAACAAGCACTAAAACACAGTTTAGACTCCCTTCCCAAAGTTAGCGGAGCCGAAAGTTATTTTTCACGCGGCGCCGCAGATGCAATTTCCAAAGCCCAATCGGAGGCTAAGAAAAACGGTGACGACTACGTAGCGGCGGAACATTTATTACTTGGGATATTTCTAGCTGCTGACCAAGCCGGACAAATTCTTCGCGACGCTGGCGTTAAAGAAAAGGATCTTCGTGCAGCCATCGAAACCCTTCGCAAAGGCGAAAAAGTACGCTCTACCTCAGCCGAAGAAACCTACAATGCACTGAATAAATACGCCAAAAATTTAAATCAGTTGGCGGCGGAAGGAAAACTTGACCCCGTTATTGGTCGGGAAGAAGAAATTCGTAGGGTACTGCAAATACTCTCCCGTCGGACAAAAAATAATCCCATCCTCATCGGAGAACCTGGCGTAGGTAAAACAGCCATCGCCGAGGGCATGGCGCACCGCATCATCAATGGCGATATTCCCGAAAACCTCAAAGACAAAACCATCTTTGCCCTGGATATGGGTGCCCTTATCGCCGGAGCAAAGTATAAGGGTGAATTTGAAGAACGCCTAAAAGCCGTGGTAAAAGAAGTTACTACCGGTGAAGGCAACATCATTTTGTTTATCGACGAAATCCACACCCTTGTCGGTGCCGGCGGTGGCGAAGGAGCGATGGACGCTGCCAATATACTAAAGCCAGCACTAGCTCGCGGTGAGCTCCGCGCAGTAGGCGCCACAACTCTAGCTGAGTACCAAAAGTATTTTGAAAAAGATAAAGCCCTCGAGCGACGCTTTCAAAAGGTCTTGGTGGAAGAACCCGATTCCGAATCGGCGATATCGATTCTCCGCGGTATTAAAGAGAAATACGAAACCCATCACAAAGTGCGAATCCTCGACGAAGCCATCATTGCCTCCGTTGAATTATCGCAACGATACATTGTGGATCGCTTTCTGCCCGATAAAGCCATCGACCTCATCGATGAAGCCGCCTCTCGCCTGCGCCTGGAAATCAACTCCAAACCAGAAGAAATTGATGTTCTTGATCGCAAAATTAGACAATTAGAAATAGAACAAGAGGCGATAAAAAGAGAGAAGGATGAACGTAAACTTGCCGTAATCCGCGAAGAACTCGCCAATCTCAACGAAAAGAGAAATGCACTCAACGCGAGATGGCAAGGAGAAAAAGCAAAAGTTGACGAACTCCAACGCAGCAAAGAAGAAATCGAAAGTCTGCGCTTGGAAGCAGACCGTGCCGAACGTGATGGTGATTATGCAAAAGTAGCCGAACTTAGATACGGAAAAATTAAAGAAGCAACCGACCGTCAAAAAGCACTCGAAGACGAACTCAAAGGGCAAAGTGCCGGCAGAATGATCAAGGAAGAAGTCAATGCCGAGGATATCGCCGAGACCGTATCACGCTGGACAGGTATTCCGGTGCAAAAAATGCTACAGAGCGAGCGGGAAAAACTACTGCAACTTGAAGATCATTTGCGTAAACGCGTGGTCGGACAAGAAGAAGCTCTTCTAGCCGTTTCCGAGGCAGTCCGACGCAGTAGAGCCGGTCTTCAAGACGAACACCGTCCGATAGGCTCATTCATTTTTATGGGTACCACCGGAGTAGGTAAAACCGAACTCGCTAAAGCCCTGGCCGAGTATCTCTTTAACGACGAAAAAGCTATGGTGCGCATCGATATGAGCGAATATCAAGAACGCCACGCTGTCAGCCGACTCATTGGGTCGCCACCGGGTTACGTGGGCTACGATGAAGGAGGGCAACTCACCGAGGCTGTACGTCATCGTCCCTACTCTGTGGTGTTGTTCGACGAAATAGAAAAAGCTCATCCCGATGTGTTTAACACCCTCTTGCAAGTACTGGACGACGGCAGACTAACCGACAATAAAGGTCGCATGGTGAACTTTAAAAATACCATCATCATCATGACCTCGAACCTAGGTTCAGAGAAATTGAGCGGAATGTTAGAGAACCTTAACGATGAAAATCGTTATGCCCGCTTGGAAATGGCTCGTGAGGAAATCATAGGCGTTCTCAAAAAACATATGCGTCCGGAATTTGTCAACCGTATCGACGAGACCGTAATCTTTGCCCCACTAGGCGAAGACCAAATGGAGAATATTGTACGTATCCAACTTGAACACCTCAAGCTGCAATTGAAGAAGAATCACATTGAGATGGAAGCCACACCGGAAGCCATCAGTTATCTTGCACGCGTAGGTTATGATCCACAGTATGGAGCTCGACCGGTGAAACGAACCATCATCAAGCGTGTAACTAATGTACTATCGAAGGAAATCCTCAAAGGGAAAATTGGTCCCGATAGTATTATTTTGCTCGATCATAATGGGCAGGAACTGATTTTTAGAGAGCCGAGTTAATTGGCGTTTAGGTGTTGAGGCGTTGAGGCGTTGAGGCGTTGAGGCGTTGAGGCGTTTATTCGTTTATTCGTTTAGGTGTTGGGGGCAGGTTGGGCGCGTGGGAACGA
>REDE01000106.1 GCA_007693635.1 Flavobacteriales bacterium
GCACAGCTCAAGCCTGTAACTTACGCGATAATTATTCGGAATTGCAAAGCGCCGGATATTACATCTTGGGTGTAAGTGCTGATTCGGAAGCCAAGCACCAAAAATTTATTGAAAAATACAGTTTGCCTTTTCCTCTTATAGCCGATACCGAAAAAGAGGTTATTCAAGCCTTCGGCGTATGGGGCGAGAAAAAGTTTATGGGAAAAACCTACGATGGTATATCGCGAGAAACTTTTGTTATCAATGAGGAAGGGGTGATTGAAAAGGTTATTGAGGCGGTGAAGACTAAAGATCACACAGCCCAAATCCTCTAATTAGTGGCTGTCTATAAAGTCCGATAGTTTCGTTATGCTCAGTTGAAAATCTAGTCATTTACTTTAGTGAACTCCTAGATTTTCCCCCGATAGCTATCGGGGTCGCAAGCCTCGCTCTCGAACTTTCTAGCCTAGCCACTTTGATTTTAGCCGACTGAAATATGTCGGCTTTTTTTTTGCTATATTCGTGCCTTCAATTTATTTCCCCGATATGCGTATACATAACTTTCCCCGCAAATCCGTTTTTTTCTTATTTTTCATTAGCACGCTGAGCCTCATTGCTCAGGAAAAGCGCAGTTTAACGCACGACGATTACGCACAGTGGCGAACACTTTCCGGTACCGTTTTTTCGGATTCTGGTAAATATATAAGTTGGCAAGTTAATCCGCAGAAGGGTGACGGAAATGCGTTTATTAGCTCATTGCCTAGTCGTAAATCACAGCAAATTCCCCGAGGTGAACGCGTGGTGTTTTTGCCGGGTGAGGGATACGCGCTGGTTGTTCAGAAAGTGGAAGAAGAGGCGCGTCGGACGGCAATCCGCGATAAGGCTTCAGCAGATAAAAAACCTAAGCCATCACTGATATTACTGGATCTGCGAACATTTGAGCAACGAATTTTCGAGCAGTTTAAGGATCTGAAATCTGCAGAATATAGCACCCCAACTTTTGCGTTTCGTGTTTCTGGAGACGGAATTTCAGCGTCTGAGGAATCGGATTCGGGGGAGTCTGAAGATTGCGATAAGACTCCGGATGCTGAAGAGAAGCGTAAAAAAAAGCAACCCAAAGAAGCGGCAATGCTCTACGTTTACAATCCAAATATGATGGATAGCGTAAAAGAGCTAGGCTATGCCGAAAAATACTCGGTTTCTGCACATGGAGATGCGATTTTTTTCTCGAGATATAATGCGGAGTCCGAGCGTTACGACTTAGTATATTTTGATCTTGCGCAGAACCGGGAAATTGTATTGCTGGAAAACCAAAAAGCGGTGAGCTCGCTGTTGGTGTCGCCACACGGTACCAGAGCTTTGGCGGTTAGCACCTCCGATACTTTAGATGTTGATGAATCTGAGTATTTTTTTCATGCTTTTCGGGTAACTCCTAAAACCAAGAAAGGCTTTAAAGTTTTGCAGACCGAAAGTAAAATTGAGGGTAAGGTAGTCAGTCCACACAGTACACTTCAACTAAACGACGAGGCTTCATACATTTATTTTGGTTTGAAACCTGATGACTGGCAAGTGTACAAGCGTGACACCCTTTTACTTGATGAAGATATTGCCCGCTTAGATGTTTGGACACCTTTTGACATTGAGTTGCAGTCGAGACAAAAAGAGCGTGCCTCACATTGGAAAAAGTATCATCACAAAGTCGTGTACCGAGTGCGTAAAGACGATTTTACAGTCTTAGAAGGTGATATCTTTACCAGTTACACCCTTCCGATAAAGTCTAGACATCATTGGGTACTCATTCAGAAGAATCGAGATTATGCGGAAGGCAGAATATTTACTTTTGGCAGATTATACGATTATGAGGCGTATGATTTGGAAAACAAAATCACGGTTCCCATAGCGAGTGAAATTGCTTATTCGGTGCGCATTTCTCCCGCCGGGGGTTTTGCGTATTGGTACAATGAAGATAAGCGTGTATGGGAAGCCAGAAAATTGATTTCTGGATCTTCAGTCGTGACTTTAGCAAGTGATGTGAAAATCGACTGGCACAATATCAATTCAGATATTCCCAATACCAATCCTCCACACGGTGCTGCGGGTGTCACCTCTGATGACTCCTTCATCTGGTTGTACGATGAGTTTGATATTTGGCAGGTTGATCCCAACGGAAGGAGCGCCAGTGAGCGTTTAACGCGTGGCAGAGAGAATAAGACTCGCTATCGTTATCTCCGACCCAACGATTATCAGTTGAGTATTGATGTTTCAGAGAAAACGCAATACCTGTCTGGTTTTCATACCTTCACTAGAAGTCATAGCTTATGGCAATACAGAGAAGGAAACGCCAGTGTTCTCAGAACCTTTCCGGGCGACTTTTTTGGTTTTCAAAAAGCGCGTTATTCGGATGCGTTCGTATATCGCTCCGGTACATTTAGCACTTACCCAAATCTTTATTTGTTGCAATTGGCCAATACCACCGATCGGGTACTGAATAAACCTATTAATCCCCAGCAGGAAAAAATCTATTGGGGCTCAGTATCTTTCGTTGATTACGTCGTTAATGGTGATAGTTTGCGTGGGTTGCTGTACCAACCTGAGAATCAAAAAGAGGGAAAAGCGCCTTTGTTGGTGTATTTTTATGAGCGAAGTGCCGATCAGTTTCATCGGCATGTCATCCCAACACCTAGTAGAAGTATCATCAATTACCCTTATTTTTTGAGTAAAGGTTACGCGATTTTTGTCCCTGATATTGCCTATCGCGATGGTGAACCGGGGAAGAGTGCGTATGATTGCATCATGACAGGCGTAGATTCGGTTTTATCGCAGAATCACTCGTGGATTGATAGCACGAGAATGGGTTTGAATGGCCAAAGTTGGGGTGGGTATCAGTCGGCTTGGTTGATTACCCAAACCAATCGATTTAAAGCAGCTTTTTCTGGAGCACCGGTGAGTAACATGACCAGTGCTTACGGTGGAATTCGGTGGAAGGGAGGCTATAGTAGAATTATGCAATACGAGCAGGGACAGTCGCGCTTAGGAGTGCCGATGCACGAAAACCTCGATTTATACATCAAAAATAGTCCGGTGTTTTTCACATCCCAAATCGAGACTCCTTTGTTAATTATGCATAACGACAACGACGGAGCTGTTCCTTGGTATCAGGGTATAGAAATGTATATGAGTATGATACGACAAGGGAAACCCGTTTGGATGCTTGTGTACAATAATGAAGAGCACAATTTAACAAAGTGGGCCAATCGCATGGATTTATCGGTTCGTATGGCCGAGTTTTACGATCATTATTTAATGAATGCTGAAAAACCCTCATGGATGTCACAAGGTGTGCCTATCTGGCAGAAGAAGACGAAATGATAAATAACGAACTCTAGGTGTCGAACACAAAAATTTTGCTGGACTAATTTTTAGAAGTTAGCATAATTGCAATAAAGCGGAGATAACTATCCGCTTTTGTTTCGATTGCGTAGAAAAGTGGGGGTGTTGCTCGTGTGGGGCTGAGCGGCGTATTGATTAAGCGGAGGGTGCTTCTTCTTTTTTGCATTTCTCCTCGGGTGAGGCTCCGCAAAAGCCGCAAGCTTCTCCTTCCTTGTTTAAAAACGGGCTATTGGAAGCACATGTTCCAGAAAATTTACCGTCTTTTTTTGCCCAAATTTTGATCGCGATACCGGCGAATCCTAGTCCAATCAATATTGCTGAGATGATGAATAATTCCATGATGCAAATGTACTATAGAATGTTGACCTCTTCTTCCAATTGAATGTTAAACTTCTCAAATACGGATTTTTTCACTCGTAATGCATGTTGACGTAGCTCTTCTCCGTTGGCATTTCCAAGGTTTGTAAGGACAAGGGCTTGCTTTTCGTGCATGGCAACTTGTCCTATGACCTTTCCTTTCCATCCGCATTTTTCGATCAGCCAGCCTGCAGAAACTTTTCTTAAATGCTCGTTTGCGGTTGGATAAATGGGAATATCTGGAAATTCAGCTGCTAGGGATTCTGCCTGAGCAATTTCAATGAGTGGGTTTTTGAAAAATGAGCCGCAATTACCCAAGACATTCGGATCTGGGAGTTTGCTCATGCGAATACGGATGACTGCGCGTGAGACGTCGTGAATATCCGGATTTTCAATATTCAATTTTTTTAATTCGTCTTGAATGGCTCCGTATGAGGTTTTAAGACTCGGATTTTTATCCAGTCGAAAATAAACTTTGGTAATGATGTATCGATTTTTGCCTTCCTTTTTGAAGATTGACGTCCGGTAGTCGAATTCGCAGTCTTCAGGAAGGAAGCATTCAATTTTCCCGGTTTTTAAGTCCCAAGCTTCCAAGCCACTTAGTACATCTTTGATTTCTACTCCGTATGCACCAATGTTTTGCACGGGTGCAGTACCCACATTTCCAGGGATGAGCGATAGGTTTTCCAAGCCGCCAAGATTGAGCTGCAAGGAGTATCTAACGAATTCGTGCCAGTTTTCTCCGGCGTATGAGTAGACAATCGACTGATGCTCGTCGCTGGATGCGACGCCTCTTCCTCGAATATCGATATGCAATACGGTTCCGGGGAAGTTTTTGGTGAACAGAATATTACTTCCTCCGCCCAGAAAGAAGTAGGGCAGAGGAAGGTTCTTAGGGAGTTTTTCGAACATTGCCACATCGTTGATGCGTACGTAGGCTGCAGCGCTTACGTTGAGTCCGAAGGTGTTCAGGCTTTTCAGGGAAAAGTTGTACTTTACCATGTTATTTTTCTCTTCCAGGATAGGCTTCAAGCGCTTTTTCGAGGATTACTAAGCATTTTTTTAAGACTTCAACCTCCAATACGTAGGCCAGTCTTACCATCTGTTTTCCTTCGCCGACGGTGGCATAGAATCCTTCGGCGGGAGCCACCATTACGGTTGCGCCTTCGTGTTCAAATTCAGCGAGCATCCAACGAGCAAATGAGTCCGCATTATCAACCGGGAGCTTAGCCAAGCAATAAAAAGCCCCTTTCGGCATTGGGCATTCAACTCCTGGGATGGCATTGAGTCCCGCAACGAGGACGTTTCTGCGATGGGTGTACTCTGTAGCTACTTCTTTGAAGTAGGAGGCGGGCGTATCCATCGCCGCTTTGGCTGCTATTTGTTCAATGGTTGGGGGACTCAAACGCGCCTGAGCAAACTTCATCGCGGTATGAATAATTTCTTTATTTCTAGAGATCAGGCAACCAATACGTGCCCCACACATGCTGTAGCGCTTACTTACTGAATCAACAACGATGGCGTGATCTTCCAGTCCTTCGAATTCCAGAATCGAAATATGCTTGCGGTCGTCATAGGTGAATTCGCGATACACCTCGTCGACAACTAGGTATAGATTGCGGCGGATAACTAGGTCGCGAAGTTTTTCTAGCTCTTCTCTGGTGTATAGGTAACCCGTTGGATTTCCCGGATTACAGATGAGGATAGCTTTGGTGCGTTCGGTGATGCGATCTTCGAAATCTTCGATGGGAGGTAAAGAGAAATTATCCTCCAAATATGAAGTTACAGGAACTACTTTTACGCCATAGGCCGTAGAAAATCCGTTGTAATTTGCGTAAAATGGTTCGGGAATGATTACTTCGTCACCTTCGTCGGCAATCGTACCCATTACAAAACTTAGTGCCTCGGAACCTCCTGTAGTGACAATTAGGTCTGAGGTGGTAATTTCTACACCGTTGTTTCGATAATACTTCGCAAGCGCTTGACGATAATCTAAAAACCCTGCAGAGTGACTGTACTCTAAGATTGTTAAATCAATATTTTTTACGGCGTCGAGCACGACCTTTGGGGTCGGAAGATCGGGCTGACCGATGTTGAGTTGGTAAACCTTTACTCCTTTCTCTACCGCTTGTTCTGCGTAAGGAACCAACTTGCGAATGGGGGATTCGGGCATTCGCAACCCTTTTTTTGAAATCGCTAGCATAGTCAAAAATTGAATGGACTAAAATAAGGACATAATAACAGTTCTCGGACTACTTTTTTGCAAAAAAAAATCCCATCGCCGAAACGATGGGACAAAGGTCAGAAATAAATTCTTATTTATTGCGAATAGAGCTTTGCTCTCCAGAATTATTTAATGGAGTAGTGGGGGTGTCAGGGATTCTTTGAATTTCACCTCTAATACGTAGTGTAGTAATACCTTGCGCATCTGTGTTGGAGGCGTTCGAGTAGATTTTAATGGATTTGTTGAAGTGACCAATACGTTTTGTGTCGTACGTCACTTGAATTTTCCCTTCTTTACCAGGCATAATTGGCTCTCTTGGCCAATCAGGAACGGTACATCCACAAGTTGGCTGGGCACGCTCGATGATTAGAGGCTCGTTGCCTGTATTGCGGAACACAAATGTTCTGGCGCCATCGGCTTTTTCATCAATTTGACCATAGTCAATTGTTGTGGTCTCAAAAGTGATTTCCGGACCTTTTGATTGCGCAAAAGCGGGAACTGCTAAAAATCCAGCAAAGAGAATAGCGAAAATCTTTTTCATTGTCTTCGGTTTTATGAATGAAAGGAATCAGTGTAAATAATGTGAACTACAAATGTACATTCAAAGTTCAAATGCTCCAACAAATTGCAAAAAGTATTCCGTTTTTATGCTTTTTGTGCAAGGAGGTATAATACTGCCATGCGGACGGCTACTCCGTTTTCTACTTGATGAAGAATAATGCTGTATTCACTATCGGCGACTTCACTGGTTATTTCTACACCTCGGTTGATGGGCCCGGGATGCATGATAACAAGATCGCGATTAACACTTTTGAGTTTCTCCATCGTAAGGCCGTACTGCATACTATACTCGCGTATGCTGGGGAAGTACCCTTTGTCCATTCTTTCTTGTTGAACGCGTAGCATGTTGGCCACATCACACCATTCAAGGGCTTCTTCTAGATGATGGCTAACCTGTACTCCGAGCGATTCTGCGTGCTTCGGCATTAGGGTACGAGGTCCGCAAAGCATGACTTCCGCACCACTTTTTTGCAGACAAAAAACATTTGAAAGGGCTACTCTTGAGTGGACAATGTCTCCTACTATGGCGACTTTTTTTCCCTGCAAAGAGCCCAAACGTTCTTCTATGGAGAATGCGTCGAGTAGTGCTTGAGTTGGGTGCTCGTGGGTACCGTCACCAGCGTTTATAATCGTGGCGTCTATTTTTTGCGATAAAAATTCAGCTGCACCGGGATGGGGATGTCGCATGACAACCATGTCGACTTTCATCGCCAAGATATTATTGGCAGTATCAATTAGGGTTTCTCCTTTACTCACGGAAGATCCGGAAGCAGAAAAATTCAGCACATCAGCACTAAGGCGCTTTTCGGCCAGTTCAAAGGAGAGTTTTGTTCGGGTAGAGTTTTCGAAGAATAAATTAGCAATGGTAATGTCTCGTAGGGAGGGCACCTTTTTGATGGGGCGATTGATGACTTCTTTAAATTGCTTAGCGGTGCTTAAAATCAAAGCAATATCTTCAGAAGTGAGGTCGCGAATCCCTAAAAGATGCCTAGTGCTAAGTTGACTCATAAGGAATGATGCTGATTTGATCTGTTTGATTGTTTTCTTTCCATTCCACCAACACTCTTTCTGAGTCGATGGCGTCTACAGTGTGTCCACAAAAGCTGGGTTGTATGGGTAGTTTTCGACTAAATCTACGGTCGATGAGTACCAGAAGTTCGATGCTTCGTGGTCGGCCAAAAGAATGAATGGCGTCTAAAGCAGCTCTCACCGAGCGCCCGGAATACAACACGTCGTCGATAAAAATTACGCGTTTATCTTCTACTAGAAAATCAATTTTGGTTTGATTGGGATGCAGGGGAGTCTCTCGTCTGCGAAAATCGTCACGAAAAAACGTGATATCCAACAAGCCCATTTGGATGTTATTTACTCCTTTTTCTCGCAACATTTTCTCCAAGCGGTAGGCTAAAGCCGCTCCTCGGGGCTGAAGTCCGATGAGAACCGTGTCGGCGAAGTTGCCATGCTGCTCGATGAGCTGATGACACAATCGCTCCAAAATGATGTTAATCAATGTTTGATTAAGGATAACTTTTTTCTGCATGGGGCATTAAAACGAGGCTTCAAAGGTAGCAAATTCTCGCTTACTTTTGCTACATGCAGAAAAAAACCTATGCACTTTGTGGTGCTGCGGGCTATGTAGCCCCTCGACATCTAAAAGCTATTCGCGATAATAGTGGCGAATTGGTGGCCGCACTGGATCCAAACGACAGTGTTGGCGTGATCGATTCGTACTTTCCTCAAGCTGCTTTTTTTACTGAATTTGAGCGTTTTGATCGTCATGTTGACAAATTGCAACGATCGGGAAATAAGATTGATTACCTTAGTGTTTGTTCGCCAAATTACTTGCACGACGCTCATATTCGTTTTGGTTTGCGAAATCATATGGATGTCATTTGCGAAAAACCTCTGGTGTTGAATCCTTGGAATGTGGATGCCCTAGCAGAATTAGAGGCGCAAACAGGGAATAGAATTTTTACAATCTTGCAACTTCGGCTGCACCCAACCATCCTTGAACTTCGTAAGCGCGTTCTCGAAAGTCCGCAAGAGTTTTTTGAAATTGACCTGACTTACATTACGCCTCGTGGAATGTGGTATCACGCTTCATGGAAGGGCGATATAAGTAAAAGTGGTGGAGTAGCAACGAATATAGGGGTTCATTTTTTTGATGTTCTTTTGTGGATTTTCGGATCTCCTAAGCAATCACAAGTGCATTTACACAACCACGATCGAGCTGCCGGTTTATTGGAGTTTGAAAACGCTCGAGTGCGCTGGTTTTTGAGTATTGATAGTGACTGTCTGCCTAACTCTGCTGTTTCTACATTTCGATCAATGAGAGTCAATGGCGAAGAGGTGGAGTTTTCTGATGGTTTTGCCGATTTACACACACTTTCGTATCGGGAGATCTTGGCCGGCAATGGTTTTAATTTGTCGGAGAGTAAGCCCGCTATTGAACTTATTCATTCCATTCGAAATTCTGAAGTCCTTGGCTGCTCGGGCAATCATCACCCTTTCGCCGAATTGCCACTGAAACCTCATCCATTTCTATAATTTTTTTTCAATGTCAAATACGGTATTTATCCATCCCTCTGCAGTAATCGATGAAGGATGTTCGATCGGTGAGGGAACAAAAATCTGGCATTTCTCGCATATTATGCCCGGAAGTGTAATTGGTGAAAATTGCAACATTGGCCAAAACGTCGTAGTGAGCCCGGATGTGATTTTAGGTGACAACGTTAAAGTGCAAAACAACGTCAGTATTTACACAGGGGTTATCTGTGACGACGACGTGTTTATCGGTCCATCAGCGGTGTTTACCAATGTGATCAATCCTCGTTCTGCGGTAAATCGCCGGTCGGAATACGCGCAAACTAAAATTGGCAAAGGCGCTACCATCGGCGCTAACGCCACTATAGTATGTGGAAATGATATTGGCGAATATGCGTTTATTGGAGCTGGTGCAGTGGTCACCAAGTCGGTGGCGCCGTTTTCTCTCGTTGTAGGCAATCCCTCAAAGCATGTTGGTTGGATGAGTCGCTACGGTCATCGCTTGTATTTCGACCACAAGTCTGAGGCGGTTTGTCCGGAATCCGGCGAGCGATACCAGCTTGAAAACAACCTGGTGATTGCTCTTTAATCGAGTTTGAAGTTAACGTATGGTCTCGATTAGCTTTCCGAATTCTGGGAGTTCAGCAAACTCAAGGGTTATTTTCTCATTATGACTCAGTCTTTCCGGATTGAAGTATCCTTGGCGTAAACCAGAACGGCGAGCGCCAATTATATCGGCTATGAGGTGGTCTCCAACCATGATGCTTTTGTTGCGTTTGGCTCCGGCAGCTTGCAGTGCATGACTAAAGATTTTTGGGTCGGGTTTGTTTGCCCCAACGGCATCAGAGGTGATTATTTCTTGGAAAAATTTACGCAGTCCAGTTCGCTCTAATTTGGTATACTGCACCTCCGTGAAGCCATTTGTTATGATATGCATTCGGTAACCGCGCTCTTGTAGTTCTTCCAACAATTGAGTGGTCCCGGGGATGAGATTTTTCTTTAGTGGAGACTCCCGGATATAGCCTTCGTTAAAATATTCAACCAGGTGTTCGTCTTTTATTCCAAAACTTTGCAGGGTACGACTAAACCGGACTTTCCGGAGTTGTGTCTTACCTATTTTGCCATCGCGATATTCTTGCCATAAACTATCGTTGATGTGGTTATAGGTTTGGAAAAAATGACGGAATTCAATGTTTTTTTCGGCTAAAGAAGAAACTCCGAAGAGTTCGCTAAGCGTTTCTTCGGAGTTTTTTTGGAAGTCCCAGAGTGTATGATCTAGGTCAAAAAAGATATTGTCTATCAAGGCTGTATAAGTGTGTATCTGAAAATTTTCACGCCATCGGTATGGTGAAGACGAATGAGGTAAATACCCTCCGCGTACCCTTTGAGTTCAATGCTTTCCGGCGTTTGCTGGAGCAATTCGTCGCGAAGCATTCTTCCACCGGCATCGATAATTTGAATGCGACTCACCTTTACATCACCGGGAATTTCTAACTGAGCATATCCACTTCCCGGATTGGGGAATAGCTTCCATTCCGGCGCGTCAAAGGCTTCTACGCTGATATTTTGGACGGTGACATTGCGAGAAAAGCTTCGAGCTCCACAGTCGTTGCTTGCGATGAGAGTAACGGTGTAGGTCCCCGCTGCGCTATAAGTATGCGAAGGATTCGCTACGCTAGCGCTATTACCGTCTCCAAAATCCCACTGCCAAGCGGTAGGGTTTCCGATGGAAATATCGGTAAAGTCAACGCTGAGTTGATTAATACTTTCGCTGAAGGCTGCAAATGGACGATCTGTTACCGAAAGTGAAATATTATCGATGCTTTGTCCGCCAGCATTGGTAGCGGTTACCGTTGCAGTTTTTGGCCCTGTGCTTAAATAAACCACGGCATGTGGTCCAGGCCCTGTGGCACTATTTGGAGTAGAGCCTGCGCCGAAATTCCAGCTGAAGTTGGTTGCAGCTGTCGATGTCTGTGAGAATATTATCGTATCGTTCATACACGCATTCGGCTCATCAACCGCTATGCTGATAATTGGTGCACTCATTAAGGAGTCGGTTATGCGGAAGTTGTTGAGATAAAGCGCATTTCCAAAACCATTAATGTTGGTGAAACGGAAGCGTACACTGTTGCCAATCATGCTCGAAATATCGATGGTATCACTACCCCATTCGTTGGCGTTAGGCGTAAACAAGGTGTTTCTATTTCCACTTATGGTAGAGAGATTTGCCCCGCCACTGTAGAAGATTACCGTGTCGAAACCAGCACCGCAACCGACGGCTACATCTATTTGTAATGAATCGGTAAATGCGGCATTGAATGGCGCATACGCGTAATCAAAAATCAGATAAGCTTGGTTCATGCCATTGAGGTCAAAAGTTGGCGTTATGAGATGGTCACGTTCGCCTGGGGCATTATAGCTAAAGTTGTTAACGCGGACGGCGGCATTGCTAACCGGATTTATTAGGTTTGGCACAAATTCCCAAGTTGCGTCGTTGTCTGGATTAACAAGCGTCCAGTCGGCTAAGGTTGCTGAATTATTTCCGCCCATACTGTAGATTCCCAGGTAAGGAATTTGATCTCCATCGGTAATGTTAACGTAGTTTACACGGGTAAGTGTATCGGCTCCATTTCCATTGGCGGCAATCAAAGTGATGGTGTACAATCCGTTGGCGGTAAATTGTACTATTGGATTTTGGCTGCTTAGGCTTGTTCCTCCCAACAAGTTGAAGGTGGCAGGACTAATGCTCCAAGTCCAAGTATTTGCAGCTCCTGCGCTTCGGTCTTCAAGAATGACTTCATTGAGGGCGCAAGAAACCGAATCAAGTGCAACAAAATTTGCCGCAGGAATATCGGTAGATTCTTTGATGGAAATATCGTCTAAAGCGATGTCACCCTGCCAGCTACCCACTGTTTCACCAATAAAGCGTATGGCAATTTTCTGTCCGATGTAAGGTACTAGGTTTGCTTCGTAACGAACCCAAACATTTCCGGTCACAGCAGTTATTGGGGCCATAATCGAGACCCATTCACCATTTGTAAAGACTTCTACGTTTAGTGGGCCTACTGAATTACCTCTGCGATGATGGAAAAATTCCAAGATTGGGGCACTTGCGTTGGTCAAATCAACACAGCCGGTATACAGCTGTGAAGTTTTATTAAAACACGTGGTGGCTTCCAGATAGACGTATCGTCCAGCGGTTGTTCCTAGCGTGTTGTCTACTAACGGACCGGTGTTTTGAGATGGTGTTCCACCACTATTTACACGCCAATCAATGTCGTCAAAAACTCCATTGGCCGCATTCACATATCCGTTACCAAGTGGACAAACGGTAGTCTCACAGTCGGCTACGGTCGGACAAAGTCCTTCCGAATCAAAATTCATTACGTAGGGTATGCTGAAGGATCCTGTTCCGTACAACTCAATAGAAGCGTATGCGGAGTCGTTTCGAGAGCTTTGATCGTTGGGGATTTGTACCCAGACTTTTACTTGGTTTAGTGTACTTGGAATGGGTGTAATGAAATTGGTTCCGGTGATTAGCACGGAATCGCCAGTTTGTAGCGTTTGTGAAATATTTTCCGTAACGATTGCACCTCCGTTTACTTGGAAGTTGAGACTAAAATCATTGATGGTATTTACACCGTTATTTTTGACCCATAGTGTTACGGGAAGAGAGTCGGAAACGCAAGAGGGGATGAGACCTGAGGATGGACTAAGCAATCGTGAGGCTTCAATATCGTTGTTTACAGTACAGTTAAATACTCCATTGCCGGAAGATTCAATGGCAATGGCTCTGCGTCCTACGCCCATGTTTGCGGCTACTGTGGAAACACTATACCAATGCTCGTCAAAGGCGCTTACGTTGGGTACTGCAAATGAGTTGGTGGTGGTATATCCAACACTGTCCATAAACGCTGCACCTAGTCTGTAGACCACATATCCAGTTGCGTTGGGAACGGGCGTCCACTGAATGGTTGTGGTGTCTGGACAAATCGACTGAAACGCTAAATTTGCTGGAACGGGAGCGATTACCAATGGGTTGCTTTCTGAAGATAGCGTTCCTCTTTGAATTCTGATTCTAACTTGATCGCTTAGAAATCCTGTAGGCACGTTCCAGGTAAAGTTTCTGGTAGCGCCGTTTAGGTTCGTGGCGATATTTGACCAAGTGTTGCCGTTATTGTTGCTTACTTGAATTGTGAAATTACCAATAACACCTGTTGCATCCCAACGGATAATTTCGCTAACGCCGGGTACAAAACTTTCTCCGCCAATGGGATAAGTCAAGGTTAGCGGTTCGTCTTCAAAGTAATAGACAATATGGTAGGCTTGCGGGCCAAATGGCACTGAAGTCCCTTGTACATTTACGGTATAGGTACCTGCTGCTGGGTTGTTTACTACAATTTGCTCTACGTTATTAAGTGTGTCCACCCCAGGGACTGCGGGGGCGTTTAATAGAGCAGCAACGGGAGTAGGGTTGAGTATAAATGGCTGAAACGTATTTGCGCCTAAACTCATGGTCATATCTAAGTCGTTGACCAAGGCCTTGGCGGCATTGACATTGGCTTCGCGGTCTGTCCAGTAAATCATTACGCGCAATTGTGCTGTTCCGGCAGGTACGCTAATGGTGTGGTTGTTACTGCCATTATTGCTGATGCTCCCATTAATGATCCAGTTGTTTTCCACCATACGCAGGGTTTTGCGCATATTGATTCTACCAAATCCAAAGGTGTAATCTGGACCAACATTACCCAAATCATCCGAGCCATTCATGAGTAAAGCCTTCATGAGACCTCCATTAGGAGCATTGGTGGTGATGTCTTCATAGGCTTCGTAGAGCACTGCTAAGGCGCCAGAAACTCCCGGACAAGCCATTGAAGTCCCTGTTTTTAGTGTGTATTCGTGTGGATCAGTGGTGGAGAAAACTTGCGTTCCTACGGCACAGACTTCTGGTTTGATTCGTCCGTCGTGGGCGGGGCCGCGGCTCGAACTGTTAGCAATTACGTCTAGGCGGGTGAGGTTACCCACAGCGATCACATTTTTTCCTACCTTATGACCCCCGGTAATATTTCCCCATCCGGCACCTGCTCCATATCCACAATTACTTGTTCCTGAGTTTCCTGCCGAAAAAACGTGCATCAATCCGGGTAAATTCCTTGAGGTTTGATCCATTGTGCGGGCAAAATTGGTGTAACCAGCATTACAACCGTTTGAATAGGAAGAGGATGTGATGCGTATTCCGGGTGTGCTGTAATCAGCAGTGACGTTGTTTAGGTTTCCGGGATAACTGTAGTATAGCATCTCAGAGCCGGGCGCCATTCCGCGTCCTAAAGGATTTCTGTTACCCGCTCCAAAGATTGTCCCGGCTACGTGGTCGCCGTGATCGCCCTGGCTAGCTCCGGCGGCACTTTGATCTAATCGACCGGTATAGTCGATGTGCGGACCAATCGCCCCATCATCGCCAAGTGATACAATAACACCTTGACCAGTGTAACCAAATCCCGGAGCATTATTTCCGTTAATGGTATTTACGCGATGACTGGTAATAGCAGTGTTGTTTTCCTTCTCTCCAGGAACTTCGGCCTCCAAAACGTGGGCTACCCAAGGATGATTGATGAGCTCGAGCAGTTCGTGTTCGTAGCAAGTTGCTTCTATGTAGTTCCCCATTGAGCCAACGCCCAAGACTTGTAGTCCGGAAATTTTCAAGGCTGCAATTAGCTCATTGGCAGGAATAATTTCGTAAGGCAACAACACAATTTCCAATCGATTTCCATCTCTACGTGCGTGTTCTGGAATCTCGCCTCGGTATAGATTAGGGGATAATTTTAATTCGGCTAAAGAAGGAACTGCCGATCGAATACCTTGCGAAAATAAGGTTCTTCCAGACATGTTTTCCGGCACAGCGGCGACGTAGCTGTTGTGCGGTAAGTACTCTAGAAGGGTGACGCCAAGATTTTTTAATTGCTGTTGCGTCAATTCATCGGGTATTTCGCGAAATTCTAAAATACGAAATACCAGTCCCTTGTACGACTCATTCGGCTGTATACTAAATTCTTGAATGTTTTCGGGGAGTTCTAAGGTGGCGTTGTTGAGTAAAATTTTGCTTTGAGCAAAAACACCAATAGAAAAAATTGTAAATAATAGGGTAATTGTGTGCTTCACCTTTTTCATCTGCATTAGATTAATAAAAAAACTTTCCTCAAATTGTCGATTCAAATTTGAGGATTGGGGGTGTAAAGATACAGCTTGAATACATATTCTATTCGAATACGCTCACTTTATCCAGTCGTTTTGACATTTATTTAAATAGCTTAAGTCGTCTTTATCGATAAAGCACCTCGAAAATTATGATTTTGATTCGGATTCTATTTTGATCCGATTTTCACCTTGCGTTTGGTACCCTACATCATAAATATACACGGTAGGGGAGTATAGGTCTTTGTGTGTAAAATAGCGGAACTGAAATCCTAAAGCAATCAAAGTCTCCGTGTCAATGATACTGTCGGGTTTAAATTGTGTAAGTATTCGCCGATTTCGCCGAAGTATGTTATTGATGTTGCGCATTCGATTGTTCTGGTCACGCATCCTGTTGTTGTTGTATTGATTTCTGCATTGATCGTCACAAAATCTTTTGTCGGATCGTCCTACGATTTTAGTGCTGCAGTTTTGACATAGCTTGCTCATGGCTCTATAATTTGGTGGTTATTGAACGCTGCTAATATACACAATTAAGAATTTACGTACAAATATTTGTTTTCGTAAGCAAGCGTTTGAAAACGAATAACATGTAAGAAAGAGTTTACTTTTGCCTCGTCAGAATATGTCTGATATTTCGTAAGTTTAATTTTAAATTATGTATCATGAACAATTTACGCAATCGAGTTACACTCATCGGAAACTTGGGCTCAAAGCCCGAAATCATCACTTTTGATAGTGGGAAAAAATTAGCAAAAGTGAACATTGCGACTACCGACCGTTATCGCAACAGTAAGGGGGAGTCAGTAGAGAAAACCTACTGGCATCGTCTTAACATCTGGAATGGTTTGGCGGACGTCGCAGAGAAGTATACGGATAAAGGCTCCGAAATTGCCGTTGAAGGTCGTATCGTTTACAGCTCCTACAAAGATAAGGAAGGTGTTGAGCGTCAGGCAACGGAAATTGAAGTCAATGAATTGCTACTTCTCGGAAAAAAACGGGATTCCTAGAGTCAAGGAATGCGCATGAAGTTTAAACTTCGTGCGCATTTTTTTATTCAATTATTAGCAATGCGATAGATGCGAGTCATCGCGTCTTTATTTTATACCTTTGAAAAAAAATCCAAGAGCCATGACCGATTTGCAAGATCGAAATCCGGAATTTATTCGAGCCGAACAATTTGTTCGCTTCACTGATGTTTCTGTATTTCTAACGGGTAAAGCAGGAACTGGAAAAACTACATTTCTACGCCATATAATCGAAGTGTCGGATAAAAATATTGTCGTGGCGGCACCCACAGGTGTGGCTGCAATGAACGCTGGTGGAGTCACTTTGCATTCCCTTTTTCAATTGCCCTTTGGTGTCTTTATTCCTGTAGTGGGTATGCCTCCAGTAAACCCACGTTGTGATTGGCGAAATCCCCGTACTTTTTTTCAAAAAATGAGAATGTCCAAGGCGAAACGCGATTTGCTTAAAAAAATGGAATTACTCATCATCGACGAAGTTTCTATGGTTCGTGTGGACATGCTCGACGCAATTGACTTCGTTCTTCGTTCGGTTCGAAAGAGAAAAAATGAGGCTTTTGGCGGTGTTCAGCTATTGCTGGTTGGCGATTTGCGTCAGTTGGCCCCGGTGGCTCGCGATGAGGAATGGGAGGTGCTAAGGAATTACTACGACTCGCCATATTTTTTTGATGCACACGTGTTTAAAAAAATGAACTGGGCTCGTATTGAACTGCAAAAGGTATATCGTCAAAGCGATGAAAAATTTGTCGGACTGCTTAATCGACTGCGCAATAATAAGATGAGTCAAGAGGACTTTGAATTGCTCGACCGAAAGTATATCCCCGATTTTGTTGCTCCTATTGATGATTCGTACATCACTTTATGTTCACACAATTACAAGGCAGATCAGATTAACAATTCGGCTTTGAATGCACTTCCGGGAAGGGTGTATACGTTCAAGGCTAGTGTTAAAGATGATTTTCCGGAATACATGTATCCCGCGGATTTGGAGTTGAAATTAAAAATTGGAGCTCAAGTGATGTTTATTCGCAACGATGTTGGAGAAAATCGTCAGTTTTATAACGGAAAAATCGGATACCTTCACGAAGTCCTTGACGATAGTTTAGTCATTGAATTTCCCGATGAAAATCGTAGAGTTAGTGTGAGTAAGCAAGTCTGGGAAAACAAACGCTACATCGTCGATTCACAAACAAATGAAATTACTGAAGAAGAACTGGGTTCTTTTTCCCAATATCCACTGCGTCTAAGCTGGGCGGTAACGATTCATAAAAGTCAGGGACTAACCTTCGAACGAGCGATCATCGACGCCGGCGATTCTTTTGCCCCGGGTCAGGTATACGTAGCGCTCAGTAGGCTTACCTCGTTGGATGGTTTGATTTTACGCTCAAAAATACCACCAGCACGAATTACTACCGATGCATCAGTAACGAATTTTTTAGACTATTTCCCCGATGAAAATGCCTTAAATCAGCTTTTTGAATCCAGCAAAGATTTGTATTTGCGCAAAATCTTTGTCTCCGCATTTGCTTTGGATGAACTTCAGTTCGACTGGAAACTGTTGATTCAAGACATCCCGAGTAAGAAGATGAAGAATAAGGAGAAAATGCTCGAACAGGGATTAGTCATTCAAAAAACCATCGATGAAGTTACGGAGATTTCAAGAAAATTCTTGGTGTTTCTCAATGAGCGTTGGCCTGTTGGGTATCTGCCATCGGGATACGTGATGAAGAGAAGTCAGGATGCAATTGACTTTTTTTCCGAAGCTATTGCAAATAAAATATTGCAGCCTATGTCGCACATGATCGGCGAGGCAAGCACAAAGTCTTCACGTACTGATATTTTCGACATCTTCAATCTCTTTGAAGAAAAGGCTTTTAGGATGGAGAAGCTTCGGAGAATCTTAATTGCGCTCTCGGAAACGTCTAATATCGAGGATGTTTTAGTCGACAACTCAACTGAGCGACCAGTTTATACTCTGATGGATGATATTTTGAAGGATTCGAGTAAAAACAAATCCTCAGAGACGAAATCCTCAGCAAATGATTCGGATTCAACTCAAAAAACGAAAAAAGCCAAGCCCGTAAAAGGAGAGACTTACAACATCACATTCAATTTGTTGATGAGCGGTATGGGTATCGCTGAAATAGCAGTAGAAAGAAATCTTGCGCCCTCAACCATTGAGGGGCATATTTCACGATTAGTTCTCGAAGGGCGAGTGGAAAAACACTTGTTGATTGATGAAGAAACCGAAACACTTGTTTTGGAAGCTATTGAAAATATTGAAGAGCCTAGTATGCAAAAGCTTAAAGAGGCTCTCTCAGACCGGGTTTCTTATGCGCAAATTCGCTACGTTTTGTCTGTTTGGGAAGAGCAAAATTCGGTAACTAAGGAGTCAGCGCAGAACGCATAAAAAATCCATACCCGCCACGGATATATTATACCTTGGTGAGAGAAATCTTTTGGCTAATGAAATCTCCTCACCGCTTAAATGCGCGTATTCAAACAATATAATCGTAGGTAAATATTCCCGAAAATCAAGTTGCTTTAGAATCTCCCAATCATAACCCTCAGCGTCGATATGCAACACGTGGATTTTATCTATTGAATACTTTTGAAAAAGTTGATGGAGTTTTAAGCCCTGAATTTTTATTTCCTCAATGTGCTTCTCAAGGCTTCCATCTAAATGCTTGAGAATATGCGAACGCTTAAATGACCCCAGCATACTAACCCATTCGGGAAATGCGTGTAACTCTTGATCGCTGAGGTTTACAAAGTAAAAAGAAGCATTTTCTCCGTTGTTTATCGCACTGGGCTCAAAATAAAATCGAGGACTTTTAGGGTAATTGGCCACCAGCTTTTCAAATAAATACGGAACCGGTTCAACAAATAGACCTCTCCAAGCAGTTCTCTCTAAAATCAAGGCGTGCAAGGGATCGTGCGTCTTGCCGTCATGAGAGCCAATCTGCACCACAAATCCCTCCGTGTTGGGCACAAGCTTTTTGATTACTTCCATCGGTTTTTCCGAACAAACTTCTACTGAAGGTTCGCGGTAACGCTGAAAATAGTTTAGCCAATTCATACAGCAAAAGTAATTGTGATGACTCATATTATTTGTGTCTTCTTAAAACTTACTTGAGGACTTTGAATCAACTTCGTATCTTCGCAGCCAAATTCTTTCGCATGAAGCAACTGTTTTTCCTGAAATTTATCCTCCTGCCTCTGTGGTCTATTGCGCAGTTTCTTCCCGTTCAGCGCGACGAAGAATACCTTGTGAAAATACAACCTACTTCAGATAAATTTGCTAGCGTAAGTGTCGTTCCTCCTTTGCAAGGGCTTGAATTAGATAGTGTTGTTTTTGCACTTCCGCGCGTCGTACCCGGAACGTACAGCATCAGTAGCTTTGGTCGATTTGTGGATTCTATCATTTTTTATGATCAACACAATGCAGAATTGACTTCCGTTAAACTCGACGACAATAGGTGGTATATTCCTCAGGCGAAAGAGCTATATCGAATTGAATATCGCGTAAACGAAACCTTCTCGAGATCCGGTGCCGATATTTTCGAACCTGCAGGTACTGCTTTTCGCAAAGATTTTGCTTTGCTGAATTTTTTCGGCATCGTTGGCTACGTTATTGGTGCTGAGAATTTCCAATTTGAAATTGAAATACAACGATCAGCGGATTTCTACAGTGCGGGTAATTTACCCTTAATCGAGCGAAGGGTGGATGCCGATGTTTTTCGTTCACCAAATTATTTCTTTTTACACGATAATCCACATCTGCTCGCAAGGCCAGATACCGCTAGTGTTAAAATTGCAAATACCACCATTCACCTTGCAGTTCATAGTCCGGAAAAATTTAACTCGGCGAAGCAAATTATGCCAGCTATCACCGATCTATTTCAGGCGGCTGCTGATTATTTTGATGGTGTTCTACCCGTTGATGACTACCATATTTTACTGCTTTTTGCTGGGGGTGATGATCGTTTGGAGCATAATTATGGAGCGCTGGAACATCATTACAGCACTACAGTCTATATGCCCGATTTGCCCTTTGATATTATCATTGACGACATTCGAGACATCGTAGCTCACGAGTTTTTACATATCGTAACCCCGCTCAACTTCCACTCGGATCGAGTGCATCATTTCGATTTTCAGTTCCCCACCATGTCCAGACACCTTTGGTTGTACGAGGGTGTAACTGAATATACATCCCACCTTATGCAGGTTAGAGGGGGCTTAATTACTCCAGGAAACTTCCTTGATATAATGCGCTCGAAAATGGAGTCTGCGGAAGAGTACGATAAATTTGTCCCCATCTATACGGCTTCAAAGTACGCCTTCGATATCCACGAAAGTCAGTACCTCAGCGTTTACGATAAGGGCGCACTCATCGCTATGATGCTGGATCTGCAGATTATTATTTCTTCAAACGGAGAACGCGATCTTAAAGATTTACTCGTCGATTTGGGAAATGCTTTCGGTCCGGATACATTTTTTGTGGATCATATGCTTTTCGATGTAATTGCCGAACACGGATTTCCGGGAATATATGAGTTCGCCGCTCGCTTTATCGAGGCAAATCAACCTTTGCCTTACCGGGAGTTTTTTGATATGGTAGGCTTTGACTTTTCTCTCGAAGGAGAAAGTAGCAGTATGTCTTTTGGAATTACTGGCTTTGATCAGGATCCTGACCGAAATGTGCTCGTGGTAATTTCGATGGATGAAGCCGATGCCGTAGCCCGCGAACTGGGGTATCAAGTAGGCGATAGAATCATGAAGCTCAATGGTGAATCAATGGAATTTGGTAAACTTGAAAACACCTTGGTCAAGTTTTTTACCTTTAGCTCTTTCGGAGATACTTTTGAAGTGGAGGTGTTACGGCCTAACAAAAAAGAAACAAAATTCAAAACTGTGCGTTTGAAGGCAAAAGTTCAAGATGTAAAATTAAAAACGGAAAACCTTATCGAGCCAATGGAAAATCCGGGTGAAGCTCGTTTAAAGCTTCAGAAAAAATGGCTCACGAATAATTAAAATCCCAAAAATGATAAAGAATACCATAAAAGTCCTCTCAGCGGTTACTGCTTTTGCCGCTTGTCAGAATAGTGATGTAGAAAAAGTGATGGAAGGTCATCTGGGCTTTGAGCTTAGTCATATCGACAGCAGTTTCTCTCCCTGTGAAGATTTTTTTATGTTTGCCAATGCTGGATGGATGCAGGAAAACCCAATTCCTTCAACCGAGGCTCGCTGGGGTAGCTTTCCCATTCTCGTTCAAGAAAATAATATCAAGTTGAAAACGCTACTTGAAGGCCTATCTCAAAGCGATAAGAAACTTTCAAAAGGCGAGTGGAAACAACAATTGCGCGACTATTACACGAGTGCCATGGATTCTGCGAAGGTCGAAGAATTGGGACTAACTCCCTTGGACGAGATTTTTGCAACCATCCAGAAAATTACCGATAAGCAAACTTTAAGCAGTTACTTGCAAACTGCCGTTAAAGAACAATTGCCCAAACCTTTTGGAATGTACGTGAGCACCGATAGCAAAAATTCAGAAGCTTACGCACTGTACATTTCCCAGTCGGGTTTAGGACTTCCAGATCGTGATTACTATTTCAAAGATGATGAGGCCTCACTGGCTATTCAGAAGGCATATTTGGAATTACTGACGGATTTATTCTCCATGATGAATAAAGAGAATCCTAAAGAAATTGCCCAGCAAGTTTACGACTTGGAAAAATCAATCGCCGGATTTCACATGAATCGCCGCGATCAGCGCAAGCCTGAACTGACGTATAACAAAAAGACTGTTGAGGAATTGAGCGCACTTATTCCCTCTTTCGATTGGCAGCTGGTTTTCGGTGATTTGGGCGTGAAAGTAGACAGCGTAATCGTTCGCCAGCCGGAATATTTAGTAGGACTGGAGTCTTTATTGAATAATACCTCAGCGGATGTTTGGCGCAATTATTTTACATGGCAAACCATCAATCAATTTTCTGATTATTTGCCCAGTAAGTGGGTAGAGCGTCATTTTGCCTTTTATGGCGTACACCTTTCCGGTATTACCGAAATGAAGCCGCGTTGGAAGCGATCAATTGAAAAGCTCAACGGTGGGTTTTCAGAGACCTTGGGTAGACTTTTTGCCGAAACCTATTTTAGTTCGGAAAGTCGCAGTCGGGTTGAGAAAATGGTGGAAGACATTCGTGCCGTTTACCGTGAGCGTATTGAAGAAAATACTTGGATGAGCGATCGAACTAAGAAATTGGCTATTGAAAAACTCAACGCCTTTAAATACAAAATTGGATATCCGGATAATTGGACAGATTACTCGAATATCGCGATTGCAGCGGATGACCTCATTGGTAATCGTCGACGTATCAGCGCTTGGCAGTTTGCTGATCGCTTGGCGCGTTTGGGTAAGCCGGTTGATAAGACAGAATGGTTCATGGGTGCGCATATTGTCAATGCTTACTACAGTCCGTCTTTCAACGAAATTGTTTTCCCCGCAGGCATTCTACAGCCGCCTTTCTTTGATCCTACCGCTGACGATGCCGTAAATTATGGCGGAATAGGAGGGGTGATTGGTCACGAATTCACCCACGGTTTTGATGATCAAGGTCGTAAGTATAATTCCTTTGGGAATCTCACCGGCTGGTGGACGGAGGAAGACAGTCTTCGTTTTTCCGAGCGTGCTCAGCGTGTCATTGATTTCTACGGTCGACTGGAGCCAATCGATGGTTATTTTGTTGACGGTGAGCTTACTCAGGGTGAGAATATTGCGGATATAGGCGGACTAACCCTGGCCTACCACGCTTACCAAAAGCATATTTCCAGAACCGGTGCGCGTACCATTGATGGTTTTACACCAGAACAGCGCCTTTTCATGGGCTGGGCAAAAGTTTGGCAAAGTCACGCTACCGATGCGTACTTGCGCAAACAAGTCTTGACCGATCCGCATTCTCCAGCGATGTATCGCGTTAATGCGACGGTGAGTATGCTGCCCGAATTTGCCGAGACTTTTGGATGTACTCCTCAAGATCCTTTGGTGATCACGGAGGAGGAACGCGCCCTTATTTGGTAATTTATGCACGAAGCCCGCAAATTTGTCTTTGATAATAAAATCATCGACTCGCCGAATGATCTGCGGGAAATCCAACGCGATCAACTTCAGCATTTGGCGCTGGCACTGAGAGGGTTTGTGGGGACTATCCCCGTTGATAAACCCGCCCATCGCAATTCCTCTTTGGGAGTGGCTGAGCTAACGGTGGCTTTGCACTACTGGCTGAATACGCCTGATGACCTTTTGGTGTTTGATGTTGGTCATCAGTCGTATGCTCATAAGGTGCTGACGAATAGGGCAGGAGAAATGCATCGATTGCGGCAAATTGACGGTCCCTCAGGATTTTTATTGCCCTCAGAGAGTCCTTACGATGTTTTTGTCACCGGACATTCTAGCACAAGTCTGAGCGCTATGGCGGGAGCGGCCTATGCCGATCGGATATTGAAGGGTTCCGATACGCGACGCCACGCTGTAGTCATCGGTGATGGAGCACTCACCGCTGGCGTGGCAATGGAGGCGCTAAATTTTATTGGTGAGCAGAATGTTCCAATGATTATTGTGCTCAACGATAATGCCTACAGCATAGACGTTACACGGGGAGCTCTGCACGAGTTTCAGTCGTATCGACAACTTGCCGCAGCTTTCGGTATAGAATACTACGGCCCAATTCAAGGCCATTCGGTGGAAGAAATTTTATGTGCACTGGAAAATTTGCCTTCAAATAAGCCAGTATTGGTGCATTGCAAAACCCAAACACCAGCCGTATCTTCCATTCCCGTTTTGGCTCCCAAGAGTTTCGCATCGGCGATTGAGCGCTGTCTGCGTTCAAAAATGGAGGTTGATGAGCGAGTAGTGCTTATTTCTCCAGCTATGCTTAGCGGCGCTGGCTGGCGTGGATTGGAACGCGATTTCCCTAAACGAGTCATTGATGTAGGTATTGCTGAGCAGCATGCAGTCGCTTTTTGTGCCGGACTCATTAAGGCTGATAAACTCCCCGTTTGCCATATTTATAGCAGTTTTTTTCAACGCGCAGTGGACCAGTTTATTCACGATATCGCCATTGCGCAACTTCCGGTAATTTTTCTGATCGATCGAGCAGGATTAGTTGGAGAAGACGGACCAACGCATCATGGGGTGTTTGATTGGCCGGTATTGCTCTCCGTGCCTGAAACGAAAGTTATTGCTCCTACAACTCCTGAGCGAGCAGCCGCTTTTCTAAGTCAAAACATTGGTCAAAATGAATGTCCAATCGTGATACGCTATCCACGCGATGGTATTGTGGACTGTTTTCACTTTGAGCGTAAAACGGGATCTGACTCCGCTTTGGTGTATTTCGGTGCACTCGGACAATGGGTTTGCGACACTGATCTTGCACTGAATACCGATTGGGATGTTGTGCCCATTGAATCTATAGACGAAGACTGGGCGCAGTTGAATGCGTATAAACGCTTGGTGTTTTTTCAAGACTGCGCCGAATTTGGAGGCCCCGCTAGCAGGGTTTTGCAAAAGCTTTCTCAGCAGATTCAGATCTTGCCACAATATTTGGTTATCGCTCTTCCCCAAGAGTTTGTTCCTCACGGTAACCTTGCGGATTTGCATAGGTCTTTCGGCCTTGACCCAGAGTCAGTGGCATTGCGAATTAGTAAATGGATGCAAAGGAGATAATGCCCAAAATCTAAATCATCCCCGCAGCTACCGTGTTGTTTGTCGCTTCG
Source organism: Flavobacteriales bacterium (assembly GCA_007693635.1). Taxonomy (GTDB): domain Bacteria; phylum Bacteroidota; class Bacteroidia; order Flavobacteriales; family Schleiferiaceae; genus CSBr16-58. The sequence goes on from REDE01000106.1 coordinate 25,051, forward strand.
TCGATAAGTATGAAACTTCCGGTTTGTCGGTTTCGCGTATAAGGATCGATAAATATGGGGCGGGTAGTGCGGATTTTTACGCGGGCTATATCGTTACTACTGATGTTTTCAGGAGTTTCGTTTCGGTGTAAATTGTTGATGTCAAGCTGATATAAAACCTCACTGATCATACAACGCGCCTCATTGGTCGTGTGTTTTAAGATGTATTTTCCTCGTAGTTGCAAAGGTTTTTCTGAAAACCAACAAATCGTACAGTCTAAGTCCTGCGATATTTCCGGTCGATTATTGGGGCGAGCCAGCATGTCACCCCGACTGATATCCAGGTCGTCTGCCAATCGAAGGGTAACAGACATAGGGGGAAACGCGTACTCAAGCTGCTTATTCCCTTTATCGATGCCAACAATCCGTGTGGTAAAACCACTGGGAAGAGCAATAATTTCGTCTCCGACTTTAAATACTCCACCAGCAACTTTCCCTGCATACCCTCGGTAGTCGTGAAAATCCCCCTGCTGAGGTCTAATTACCGTTTGCACGGGAAAGCGGCAATCCTTCAGATTTTCATCTGAACCAATATGGATATTTTCCAATAAATCCATGAGTGTCCCGCTGCGGTACCAATTTAAATTATTTGAAGAATGCACCACATTATCACCCAGTAGAGCACTTATCGGAATAAAACGGATATCGTTGACCTCCAGTCGACGACAGAAGTTTTTAATTTCATCTACAATTTCGGAAAACACATCTTCTCGATATTCAACCAAATCCATTTTGTTGATGCAAAACACCAAATGCGGAATTCCTAGTAAAGCGGCGATGCAAGCGTGCCGACGGGTTTGTTCCGTCATGCCCTTGCGAGCATCGACCAGTATAAGTGCCAAGTTGGCCGTGCTTGCTCCAGTAACCATGTTGCGCGTATACTGAACATGGCCTGGGGTATCGGCAATTATAAAGCTGCGTTTTGGGGTAGAAAAATATCTGTAGGCCACATCAATGGTTATTCCTTGCTCACGTTCGTCTTTTAAGCCATCGGTGAGTAAGGATAAATCGATGTGTGAAAGACCTTTGCGCTTACTCGCCGCCTCAATGGCGAGCATCTGATCAGCAAATATTGCTTTGCTATCATATAAAAGTCGACCAATAAGGGTAGATTTTCCATCATCTACCGAGCCCGCTGTCGTGAATCGCAGTAGTTCAACCCTAGGTGAAGTCATGTTTTGTATTTATTTGGGAAAAATAACCTTTTCTTGCTCTTGTCTAAACTCTTCGATGGCTTTTTTGGCATCACCGGTTTTGCGTACAATAAAGGCGGACGGAATCCCGTCGATTATGATGTTTAAAATGTAGATGTCTGGAAAAATATGGCCAACCGGAATTTCTATGCGGTGAAATCCGGCATTTAAGTCTCGGGGTTTATTGATCAGACGTTGTTCTCCCTGGTAGGTCAGTAACTCGTAGGCCATCCACGTGTTGTAAGGGAGGTTGAAAGAAATATCAAAATGGTCATCGACTATTTTTTCACGAATGCGAATCCCAAAATCAATAGGCTGCAAGAGCGGATCAATTTCTAAAGTTTTAAAAAGCAGTTTTTTCGGTAATCGATAAAGCTTTCCTCCCGGCAAACCCGAAAATTGTTCGTCACTAAGGTATAAGACCGCCGAACCAAAGCCTATGGCTTCCTTTTGACTTATCATCGGAAGGCTAAGACGATGTTGTGTGCCTCGCCAAAACACTTGATCTGCTTCGTGGTGAATTGCCGTTATTTGGTTTGAACCCAGTAAAAGCAAGACCCTACTTCCCGCGTCGTACGCAGCATCGGTAACCCACGAAAGCATTCTGCCCATGCCCGGAATTTTTATGGAATCTATAGGTGAAATAGCATATTCACCGGGGATGTCCGGGAAGCCAAACACCCAAGAAACCCCATCATAGGGCTCTCGACGATTTTTTGAGAAAATAAATAGCGAATCATTGTGCCAGACCAAAGCTTCAGCATCAAACATTTGTCGGTGTGCCGGAGGAGGAAAGTCCTCCAAGTAATTCAAGCGAATCTCATCAGCATAACTCAAACTATCCCGCAAAAGATTTTCCAAACGTACGCGATAGATGATGGTTTGACTTCGATTATTGCGGTTATTTCCAATATCACCAATGAATATATTGCCTCGAGTATCTCGAGTTATGGCTTCCCAATCAACGTTCTTCGCATTTGCCAAGCAATGTTTGCTCAGTATTTCACAACGATCATTTACCAGGTACAAGCAGGCATCATTACCACTGTCGTTGTGAAATAGTATGGTGGAATCATTTACAACGATTAAACCGCTATTTTCCTTTAATATCTCCGGTAAGTCACATACAAATTCGGGCGTTAGGCTTTGCGCCGTCACCTTGAATGCGAATGCAAGTAAAATGAGAATTCGAATCATAACGCAAAAGTACGTTGCAGATTCTTTGTATTTCGTGCATAAAAAAAGCCTTCGCAATAACTTGTATTGCAAAGGCTTATTTTCGTTGTTGTACCCGAGACGGGACTTGAACCCGTACGACCGTAATGGTCAAGGGATTTTAAGTCCCTCGTGTCTACCAATTCCACCACCCGGGCTATTGGGGCCGCAAAGATAATTTACGTTTCAATCATGCTAAAGGGTTTTTTGCTTTTTCTTGAATATTTTTCAGAGCTGTGATTTGGGGGTTGGGGAATTGGCGCCTTAGGTGGTTTTACTCGCTAGAGCTGGCGCAGGGCTCAGAGAATGTTCTATGCCCCGTGGCGGGCATTACCCAAATCAGCTAAACAACCGGTGGCGCAGAGCACAGGG
>REDE01000141.1 GCA_007693635.1 Flavobacteriales bacterium
AGCTAATCACCTCACTTCCTCACCCCCTCACTCCCTCATCGCCCCTTCTCGATCCCACGCGCCCAACCAGCCCCAAACGCATAAACAAATAAGCGCATAAACGCATAAACAACTAAACGCCCATTATCGTTCCCACGCGCCCAAACCGCCCCAAACGACTAAACGCCTAAACGAATAAACAACTAAACGCCTAAACGAATAAACAAAAAAACACCTATATTTGCATCAGATTCTTAGGTATGAACAAGACGTACATCAAAGGCTTTTTGGAGGACATTGTTGTTTTTCTCATTCGGGAAAAAGGCGAGAGTTACGGATACGAACTAACCCGTATGGTAGAAGAACGGACCAAGGGAGTTATTTCCATCAATGAAGGTGCCTTGTATCCCGTCTTACACAAACTAGAGCAAAAAGGCGTTTTGATTAGCGAATTCAAAACTGCCTCCAACCGACCCAGAAAATATTATCGATTATCGGCCGGATATTCACAGCAAAGTGAAGATGATGTCCGGACGTATATCGCTGCCCTACAAGCCATTTTCAATTAAGAAGCGATGAACGAGAAAAGAACTCGAGAATTAAGTCCAGCAGAGATTAAGTACATTTTCGATTTTTGCAAAAAATGGGATGTCATATACGTCGACCTTCGCTTAGAGTTGGTCGACCATATTGCCTCACAAATATCCGATATTTGGAAAAAGGAACCCGAGTTATCTTTTAAAGACGCCTTTCATAGAGTCTATAAATCCTTCGGAATTTTTGGACTCCTCAACGTAGTCGAAGAACATCAGAATATTGTGTTGAGTCGATACAAGACGCACATAAAAAAAGGCTTTATTGAATGGTTAACGCCGCCGCGAGTAATCGGAAGTTTTCTGCTTTTCGGTATTATACTAACGGGATTTAGTATGTTCTCCATCATCATCAAACCGGCCATTATTGCGCTGTACATTTCTCTGGTAATTGCCGGAGTGTATTTTTTCGTCAAATCAAAACATCTTTCACGGCAAATCCACGAGGAGAAAACCATGTTGTTGTCGACGCCTAGGTACTTTTTTTGGTCGTTGTATCTCATCTACTTCATCCCCATGCAATCGGTGGTTCAAAGACATATACTTGAGCAGCCATTCTCCGAGATAAGCTTTTCCACAACGGGGAATCTTGTTCTGAGTCTCTTTTTTTTAGCAAGCATTGCATTCGTAAGCATCAACCTAAAAATCATCAAATTGGCGGAAGTTGAGGTCGAGCAAATGCGAATTCGGCTGGACAAGTTCTTTCACGTCGTCGAAACCTAAATTCAGTCATCATTGCCAAAAGAATCTAAAAAACAGGCAATTCAATATCCAGCATTGTAAAATCAAAAACATTCGGTGGTTGAAGTGGGTTTACTGACTATTAAAATCACAATACCATGTTTGGACTATTCAAAAAAAAATCACCGAAAGATAAACTCGAAGCTGAATACCGTAAATTACTGGAAGAATCGCACCGACTAAGTACCGTGAATCGTGCGGAGAGCGATAAAATGGCTGCAAAAGCCGACGAAGTTCTCAAGAAAATTGAGGCTTTAGAAAAGAACGGCTAAGGCGGTAGATGGTCTATCTTTGTGCCCTCGTTTGCTCGACACCTATTGTCTTGCAAACCGCATTATTGCAAAGCAAATTTTACAGATAGCCCCACATGAACCTTTTATCTCTCGAAAATATTTCCAAAGGCTTCGCCGACAAAATGCTATTTCAAGGCCTCTATTTAGGTCTGCAAGCCGGAGAAAAGGTTGCTCTTGTTGGCGCCAACGGTGCGGGAAAATCCACCCTCATGAAGGTCTTAATGCGGGAAGTCCTGCCCGATGACGGCCGCGTAGCTGTCCGCAAAGGCATTCGCATTGAATACCTTCGTCAGCATCCGCAGTGGGATCAGCAGATGGATATCCGCAGTGTAATGATGTCTGTAGATCACCCCGCAGTCGCGCTATACAATCAGTACCAAGAGGCCGTGGTGGCCGAAGATGTGGAAAGCATGTCGGCACTGGGCGACCAAATGGAAAAACTTGGGGGTTGGTTGCTCGAAGACCGCATGACCGAATTACTTCGGCGTTTTGAATTGGAAAATCTGGTCTATAAAAAATGGACGGAGCTTTCCGGGGGTCAACAGCGTCGCCTGGGTTTGGCCCGTTTGCTCTTTGCCGAGCCAGACGTAATGCTGCTCGATGAGCCCACCAACCATTTGGACTTAGAAATGGTGGAGTGGTTGGAAAAATTCCTCGCGGCGCCCAGTATTACCTTGCTGATGATTACCCACGACCGGTATTTCCTCGATGCAGTGGCCGATACCATTTGGGAACTCAACGACCAACAAATTTATAGACACCAAGGAAATTACGCCTCATTTCTTGAAAATGCCGTAACCCGTGAAGAGATAAGCAAAACGACGCGGGTTAAAAATCAGAATCTATACCGACGAGAACTTGAATGGATGCGCCGCCAACCCAAGGCACGAACCACCAAAAGCCGAGCCCGTCAAGATGCGTTCTCCGATCTTGAAAACAAGGTGAGTCAGCATTCGCAGAAAAAAACCATGCAACTGCGGACGGAGAAAATCAAAGAAGGCGGTAAAATCCTCGAACTCGTCAACCTCAGCATCCACCGAGGAGATAAGCGATTGCTGGCCGATATCAATTACGTCTTCAAAAAAGGCGATCGCATTGGTCTGGTTGGGAAAAATGGGATGGGAAAAACCAGTCTACTCGAAACCATAACCAGTGCACTCGAGCCTTCCAGCGGGAAAGTCATTCACGGACTCAACACTAAAATCGGATATTTTCGACAAGACGACCTGGTGCTCAATAACGATTTGAAAGTCATTGACCAGGTAAAAACCATTGCCGAATACGTGCAACTTGCTGATGGTAGTGAGATTTCGGTGAGCTCCTTTCTCGAAGAGTTTTTGTTCGATTACGCCAAGCAAAACGATTACGTAGAAAAGCTTTCCGGAGGAGAAAAAAAGCGACTACAGTTGCTGATGGTTTTACTTCAGCACCCCAACTTCCTCATCCTCGACGAACCAACCAATGACCTCGACCGAGACACCCTGTTGGTACTTGAAGACTACCTCATGCGTTTTGAAGGCAGCATGATTCTCGTTTCGCACGACCGTTTTTTCCTCGATCAACTGGTCGATCAACTTTGGATTTTGGAAGGACAAGCCAACATCAAAGTCTTTTTAGGAAATTACTCCGAATACCGCGAGCAACAGAAAATCATCAAAGAAGCCCCCACCGCGAGTCCTGCGCCCACACCCACAAAAAACAACGCCAATTCCAGCAGCAAACTCACCTACGGCGAACGCTTGGAATTTGAAAAACTCAGCGGGGCATTAGAAGCCAAAGAAGAAGAGGTCAAGCAACTACAAAAAGACGTTGAACGGTACGCCAATGACTTCGAAAAACTCAATCCCGTTCTCGAAAAATACCAACTCGCGCAGACTCAACTCGATCAAATGCTCGAGCGCTGGATGGAATTAGACGAGAAAAACACTGATTCTTAAAATCTTAGTCGAAAAAACACATTTTTTCAAAAATATGTACTATGTATTGCATAGTACCAAAGTATACCCGTATATTTGCATAACCAAATAAGATCTCGTGGAAGACAGTAAAGCAGATAACATTAAATCGCAAATGCGCAAAGGCGTATTAGAGATGTGTACCTTAGCCATATTAAAAAAAGGCGATGCGTATTCCAATGAGGTTATTGAGACTTTACGAAAAGGCAATATGATTGTTGTAGAAGGGACATTATACCCCATGCTCAATCGCCTTAAAAAGATGGAGCTCCTCACCTACCGTTGGGAGGAGAGTAAGTCGGGTCCGCCCAGAAAATATTACAGTATAACCTCTAAAGGAGAGCAGGTTTATTTAGAGATGTTACAAAACTGGGACGAGATGATCGAATCAGTCAACCAAATTATCCGTTCAAAAACCAACAAGCCATGAACAAAACCGTTCAAGTAAACATCGGAGGATTCGTATTTTTCCTTGATGAAGATGCCTTTCAGCATTTGCAAAATTATTTACAGTCGTTACGACAGACCTTCAGAAAAGAAGACGGTGCCGAGGAAATCATCGGAGACATTGAGCGTCGAATAGCGGAGTTATTCAAAGAGTACTTGGGCACCTATCGTGAGGTAGTCAGTTTAGCCGATGTAAAAAAGGTTATCGAAATTATGGGCAAGCCCGAGGATTTCAATGAAGAAGCCGCCGGTGAGCAAACATTCAACAATGAATCCTTTGGGGGTAAAACCAAGAAGCGCATTTTTCGAGACACCGACAATCGGGTGCTCGGTGGCGTAGCTTCGGGCTTAGCAGCTTTCCTCAATATCGACCCGGTAATCACACGAATTATCTTTATTATCTCCATGTTTGCCGGCTTTGGCGTGGTGGTTTATCTCGTCTTGTGGATTGCCATTCCCGAGGCCAAGACCACAGCAGATAAGCTCATGATGAAAGGGGAAAACGTCAACATCGAGAACATTGAAAAAGCAATCAAAAAAGAATTTGAGGAAGTAAAAAAAAAATTAGAAAAAGCTGGTGAGCGTCTGGAAAAAGCCGGTGATGAATTGAGCAGCAAATCCTTTAAGCGGGAGGCACGTGGTTTGGGGAAGTTCATTGAAGACTTCATTATGGCTGTTTTGCAGATTGTCAAACACGTACTCAGTTTTGTTTTTAAGTTTGTGGGCGTCTTCATTCTCCTCATTGCGTCATTCGTACTGATAACCTTCATATTGTCCTTACTAGGGTCAGGGATTAATTTCAACGGCTTACACCTTGGTCCCACCGAGGTTATGGAGTACACCCGGGCGATATTCGTCAACAGCACGCACATGTGGTTGGTGATTGGTAGTTTAATCAGTATATCCATAATGATTGCCCTGAGTATTCTTTTACTCGGCGTACGATTGATATTAAACCAAAAATGGTACAACCCTGCATGGAACACTTTGATTTCGCTGATTATATTTGTGAGTTTTGGCACCTTAGTCGTCTCCGGCATTTGGCTAGCCGGGTCGTACAGCAACGATTCCCGTTATACCATACAGGAGGAAATACCCAACATCAGCAGCAGCGACACCCTCTACATTTCCACTTCCACCAATATGCGTTTAGAGGATTACGGGTGGAATCAGAATTTGTATTGGATTGCTGAGGGAGGCAAGCAGTATTTACGAAGGGTTTCCATAAGCATTGTCCCGCATAAAGCCGAGCATACGCTCATCGAATTACACAAAAAATCCAATGGAAGAACCAAATCTGAGGCGCGCGAAAATGCCAAAAGCATTTTGTATTCGTACCAAATAGATGGTGCGCATATAAGTTTTGACAACTACATTGAACTCGCCGAAGATCAGCGATTCCGTTCGCAGGGACTCGACATCAAGTTATACGTACCCGAGGGGCAGAGTATTTATCTTGCGGAGAGCATGATCGACATCACGAAGTTCAGTCGGAAAGCCGAAGAAAGCAAGGAATACGAGTTGGTGGGCAACTTTTGGAGGATGAGTGATTCGGGGCTGGTTTGCATCAGCTGCCGACTGCAATAGTCAAAAAAAAACCGCCAGTACTTGGCGGTTTTTTTTGGTATTTATTTTTTCTCTTCTTTCGGAAGATATTGTGCAGAAAACTCTTTCGAGAGGGCACTTTTCTCAACCTTAAGTCGACCGTTATCCACTTCCAAGACGACGAAAGTATCTCCGACTTCGTTGATTTTTCCGTGAATCCCGCTATTCGTTACCACGCGATCACCTTTTTTAACCGTTTCGGCAAATGCGCGTTCTTCCTTTTGTTTTTTCATTTGCGGACGCAAAAAGAAGAAATACATAACTGCCACAACGAGTAGAAAGGGCAGGATACCGCCAAGGGGCGACTGTTGTAAAAAGATATAGAGCATGGTTTAGTTGTTTGGTACGACCTCAGAGGTGATTTTAAGAATTTTGCTATTGGGAACCGTGTTTGCGGTCAGGGTAACCGATTTGTCTTGACGACCGCTACGACCGTTACTGTCAAAAGAAACGGTAATCTTTCCGCTTTCTCCTGGAGCCAGAGGTGTACGAGGATATTCAGGGACGGTGCAGCCACAGCTTCCGCGTGCACTAGTGATAACCAAAGGTGCATCACCGGTATTGGTAAAGTGAAAATCGTAGGTAGCGATTTCTCCTTCCGTGATTCTACCAAAATCATGCGATTCAGTATCAAATGAAAATACGGGTAGAGCGTCACCATCTACGTCATCGAGTGAAATTGAGGCATTTCCACCGGCTTGGTCGTTGCGACCAATTTTATCAGCTGCCGAATCACAAGCCGAGAAAAACAAACCGCCGGTTGCGGCTAGTACAAAAAGCAATCGCTTCATAATTTGAACTGTTTAAAATTACTATTCATCAAAAGTAGGGCTTCATCACAATCGAGTTTCGGCGGAAAGAATCACAGAAATCAGCATTTAGCCGTCCGTACCTGCGAATTCGTTTCGTGACAAATCCCGAAAGATGAGCTGTTAACACAATCAATGCAGACTATGTTTTGAGCGCCCGAAAGTACGACATTTGGACAGACCTAAAAAACACCTAGGTAAATTTTTATTGAGAAATTAGGATAGATTAGGGTGAGGGATGGGCATGCGGGGCCGTACGGCTGGCGGAGAGCGGAGAGCGGAGGGCGGAGGGATTGGAGAATTGGCTTGTGGGGAGGTTGTGGCGGGCGGGGCCATAGGGCTGGCGCAGGGC
>REDE01000049.1 GCA_007693635.1 Flavobacteriales bacterium
TGGTGTTAATTGCTGATAAACATTTGCACCGATAGATTTGCCAATACGCAGCTGAAGTCCAAGAACACTTCGTTGGTTTTTCAACTTATTCGAGCCCAAATAAAAGCGCTTATGCCAAGCCTTTTTTCGCACCTGTACCCATAGAGGAATTAGGGCGTAATTCTTAGTCAAAAGCCACTTTGCCAGTCGGACATCCCATGGATATTCCTCTAAATTTCTCGTTGAGTCGTTGTACAAACTTCCCTTTCCGGCAGGGAAAACAATCAATGCCCCGTCATTTTCAAGATGAGACAATACTTCCCGAATTTGTTGAAATTTCGTGTCTTCCCGCCAAGTACGCGCTGGGACATGCACCCCTTCAATCGGATCCTGATTCGGAAGCAAAAGCACCCGTGTACGGGCATGTCTTTTCGAAACAACTTGGTGAATGACTTGGGCCTCATTGCCATCGAGTGGACAATTACTGGCTAAAACAACCGAGCCATTCTCGGGTATTTTCATTATTTCTTCAGGGAAATTCCAGAGCTTTATTAGCGGCAAAGCCGTTGACGAAAGACTAAGCATGTTTGCGAAGAACTTTTTTCCTATTTAACCTAAGCATTTCCTCCTCCTTTTTAATCTGCTCAATCTGATTGACCAATTTAGTCATCCAATTATTGGAAACCTCCAATGGTATGTCCACAAAATCGGTATTCAACCACGATTGAATTTTATTGGTGTTTAGTTCAAAATGCACCGGCACTCCCATTTTCTGGAGCGCAGCGGCATTACACGACTGCTCGTATTGACCGGAAATTGGAATCACCAACAACTTCTTTTTGAGATACAAAGCCTCTGAAGGACCTTCAAATCCAGCAGACATTACGCATGATTTACAAGAAGCTAGTTTTTTAGTAAACTGCTCCGTACTCACCGGGTGCCATTGAATATTTTTATCCCTTTCCGCTATAGTTATTGATGGGTGAAAAACCTCCCACTGCTCATCCGTAATTTTATGCAAACATCGGCTGATTTTGTCCTTTCCGAAAGCGGGCAGGTAAACGACGTTGGTATTTCCTTGCGTAGGTTGAAGGTTACGAATTTCGGTTCGAATTAAAGGCGGCTCAATAAATTCGTCGTACTTTTTAAAGTGAAAACCGATTGCGTACTGAGCTGGGGCAAAGTTTTTCAATATATTCTCCCCAATCCAAGATCTTCCCAAAGGTCTAGGACTCTTTGGTGAACGAAAAGACGCCTGATGACCTATGGCAATACAGTCTTTGCCATTTACCCAACTTGCCCAAGCAGTGATTGGCTCAAAATCAGTAATAATAACGTCATACTTACTGGTGGGAAAAGACCAGACATCACTAAAAAAAGACTTCCAATTGTTCTTTTTCCAAGTGCGTCGATAATCAACGCCTCCTTGCTCATTATAGAATAGAGAGATTCCTCCAAAATTGTATTTCACCTTCCACGGCAATGACAAATTACTGGCCGTTCCCGAAACTAAAATATCTACGCTGCCGAGCTTTTGAAGTGCGGGTATGACCTCTAGGGCTCGCGCCATATGCCCATTCCCGGTGGCTTGAATTCCGTATAAAATATGCATATCCTTAGGTGATTTTTGATACAAAAACACTCTGCGGGTGTAGTTGTGTGACTTTTACTTTGCTATTCAACTCGTCTGCTTCCTTATGGTGATACAGACTCCACACGCCGTCTACATTTTCAAGAGAGCTAAGGTTTTCCACCCAATCACCGGAGTTTAGGTACACACAGGCACCCTTCTTCTGTGCAATTAATCGCATTTGCGGCTGATGAATATGTCCACATACAACGTAATCATAGCCGTTTTCTATCGCCAGTTCGGCAGCTACAGACTCGAAATCAGAAATATACTTCACGGCTGATTTCACCCCATTTTTAATAGCTCCAGATAGAGAATAGGGCGGTTTTCCAATGAGGTTTAGTGCCTTATTTGTAACTCGATTCAGTAAAATCAACATATCATACCCCCAGCCTCCTAGCTTTGCCAACCATTTGGTATTTTGAATAGAGGCATCAAAGATATCTCCGTGAAAAAACCAAGCTTTCTTATCACCGATAGGAAGAATGAGTTTGTCTGCCAGAGTGACATTTCCCAATTCAAAATCCGAAAACTTCCTAAGCATTTCGTCGTGATTACCCGTTAGGTAATAGACCTTCGTGCCTGAGGCGGCCATTGCTAAGATTTGCTTGAGGACGTTGAGGTGTGTTGAAGGGAAAAAACGTTTGCGGAACTGCCAAATATCAATGATGTCACCGTTGAGAATTAGCGTCTGTGGTTCTATTGATCGCAAATAGGCGTATAGCTCCTTTGCATGACATCCGAAAGTGCCAAGGTGAACGTCAGATATAACAGCAATATCAACCTTGCGGCGGGTATTAGCATTCATGCTATTTTTTGCCAAAAGTCTGAATGGTATATAAACTGCTGTTTACCCCTATATTATTTTTTGCGTAACCTCCGCCTTAGAAAAGCCCAAAACGCCGAGCCTTTAGAGTCTCATCCGGGAAACGCTCCAGCAATATCTTCTCGAAGAAGTCTTGCCACTCCTCTTCTGGAGATTCTCTTTGATAAATGTTGTTGGGATACATTGATTTCAGAATCATCAATGCTGTTTTACTCACCAAAAAATCATTTTTTTGAAGTGTGAAAATGACTTGATGCTGTCCAATTTTTTGGAGAAATGGGTACTGATGAATTTCACTCCATACTTTTTCATTAAAACCCTCAAACTCTAAAAGACCTGAAAATTTCATTTGAGTCACCGCCTCATACAGTTCATCAAAACTGCCTTGAATATCCCTCGATGGATCTACTGGCTGCCATTTTTTATCGGTAGAAAGTGTATCGTTGTTTAATATGAGTTTGATATTATCCAAAGGAGAGATACTAGGCACATTTCGGTGAACGATCACGTACTTTGGAGCAATAAAATCGGCCACTTCCAAGCCGTACATACTCGCATTTTCAATACAAAAAAAAGCAAACTGATAGCCTTTTTCGCGAAAAGGTTCCAGCACTCTTAAATAGTCTTGATTACGCAGGGCGAGCACACTAAGATTTTTACTTAAAATAGCATTTTCAGGGTGCGGATACTCAAGAAGCAGCACGTCATACCTTCGATTTTTCCAAGGGCGAATCATTTTTGCAAAATCGTTTGAGGTATGCTCAAAATTTGGAGGTTGAAAAATCACCAGCATTTTCCTGCTGCTCTTACGAGCTTCCAAGTGCATAACGCGCAGTGTGTCGACGCTAATTTCACCGGGTTCAAGGCGAAAATCTGAGGATCTATGTGTCCCACAAGACGCGAGAGCGATGGCCGCTAACAATACGATCCACTTAAAACTTCGAGCAGGTTGATTACACATCAATTAGAGCTTTTCTTTGTTCGGTTTTGTTTGTTAAACGGGATAATTTGCTGCCTTAGTATCACTGTCTGCATAAGCCCCATATTCACAGTATAGCGATCTTTTCGTATATCCGTAACAACGCCCACTAGGCCGGTATCGATAATTTTGACTTTGTCCCCAACGGCTATTGGGGCATTCAGCAATTTTTTCAATCTTTTGGAGGATTCTTTCGCTTCCTCCTGTTTTTTCTGTTCAATTAGCGCCTCATTTTTTGCGCTAGACTCCTTCATCATTTTCCAAAATCTACCACCAATATTTCGCTTGGCTTCGGCCGTTGGATTTTTTATCCATGAATCGTGGAGTTGTCGGAAGCGTTTTCCCCAAATGAGCAAATCGCTTTGTGACTCGTTCATCTTTCGTTGCTTTTCAACTTTTTCAGCCAGTTCTTCAATAACGGCATCTTGTTTTTTTTGTTGAGCACGCATACCCCTTAGTTTCTCTTGCAGCGAATCTGCCGCATCTTGAAGCCTTTGTTTTTCGTCTTGTAAACCTATCAACAGGCTATTAATCGAGGCGACGGATTCGTGCACCCTATCTTTTGCTTGCTGAATTAACTCCGACTGAAGTCCTACTCTTTCAGCGACTTCAAAGGTGTATGAACTTCCGGGAGCTCCAATTTGCAGCGTATAAAGGGGTGTAAATGTATTGCGATTAAAGCTCATTGCGGCGTTTCGGGTACCCTCAAGTTCCGCTGCGAGGGCTTTTATGCTATTAAAATGTGTGGTAATAATGCCTAAGCAATTAGCATCGTGGAGTTCGCGAAGACATACAGACGCCAAGCTACTCCCTAAATCAGGGTCGGAACCACTTCCAAATTCGTCAATTAAGAGGAGTGAATCCGCATCTGCTTCTACGAGAAACTGTTTCATTTTAGTCAATCGTGAACTGTAGGTTGACAATTCATTTTCGATCGACTGATGATCGCCGATATCGCCCATAATACTTTTAAAAACACACCACTGAGATTCCTCGTGCACCGGAATAGGGATTCCTGCCTGAAGCATACAAGAGAGTAATCCCACCGTTTTCAGTCCGATAGTTTTCCCTCCGGCATTGGGGCCGCTGATTACAATAATTCTACTTTGCGCGTTCATTTCGAGTTGTAGAGGCACCGTAGACTTACCCAACTTAGCATTATGTGCCCGAAGTATAGGGTGAAAGGCATTTTTACATACGATTTCCTGTGAGGTCTCATTGATCTTTGGAATACAAGCCTCAGCTTTTTCTGCCCATGTTGCCTTAGCTCTCACAACGTCTAGGGCGATAAGCTGCTTGTCGAAATTCAGCAATGCCGGCAGAAACCCTTGCAGGTATCGACAGAGTTGTTGGAGGATTTTTCGAATTTCTCGGCGTTCATCGTCGATCAATTTTGAAATCTCGTTATTCATTTCCACCGTTGCAGATGGTTCCAGAAATACAACTGTTTGTTTAGCCGAGGAGCCGTGAAAAATTCCACGAACTTTATTTTTATAAGCTGGGAGAATTGCAAGGACACGACGATTGTCCTGCACACTTTCACGAAAATCAGCCAGCATTCCATCCGCTTCAAGTTGTCGCACTACCCGATAAAATTGTCTGTCGGCTTGTTTGCGTTTGCTTGCTAAATCGCGACGAATATCGGCCAATTCCTTAGAGGCAGAGGTACGTACTTCAGCTCTATCGTCGATAATTTGGTCTATTTCTTTCGTAATACTTGGCTCTGGTTGTTGGTGGGAAAATTCCCCGAACAGTGTAGGGCATTCTTCTCTCCTCTGGAAGAAATATCGATATACATGCGCGTATGTATCGGCCAAACCCCGTATTTGCTGGATTTGTTTCTCTTCGAGCACGACATTTTGAATGCCCAGCAAACGAAGAATTTTACTCAAATCTTTACCCACCGCCAGGGCAGGTATACTTTCCCCTTGCTGAACGATTTGCAGCAGCTCATCGGTTCGTTTCCATTCATAGCGCAGATACTTAAGATCAGAAGAGATGCTTAAATTTCGAATGAGATTTACAGCATCATCAGTAGCACAAAACGCCGCAATTTGTTCTAGAACAGAGTTGAACTCAAGTTCTGAAGCGAAGGTTTCGGGAAAGAGATAAGTTTTTTGCATACGCTAAACAACGCGCAAACGGTGTATTGGTTTATTTAATTTCCTTGAGTTGGTAAAGATCATTTCTTCTATCCAACATGGTACGAACACTTCCACCCGCATGAAGTTCTTTCAAGGAGTCTAAATCCACATCTACAATAAGCGTCATTTCGGTATTAGGTGTGGTTTCTGCCTTAACTCCATTGGTTGGGAAGGGGAAGTCAGAGGGCGTAAATACGGCACTTTGCGCGTACTGAATATCCATATTTCTAACTCTGGGTAAGTTGCCAACTGAACCTGCGATGGCCACGTAACACTCGTTCTCAATGGCTCGTGCCATCGAGCAGTTACGCACCCGCATGTACCCATTTTGGGTATCGGTTAAGAAAGGTACGAAAAGGATATTCATCCCCTTGTCGGCCATGAGCCGAGGAAGTTCTGGAAATTCAACATCATAACAAATCACAATGCCTATTTTGCCACAGTCGGTGTCAAAGACCTTAATTTCGTCGCCGCCGGTTACTCCCCAAGCACTGCGCTCTGCCGGGGTGATATGGATTTTAAAATAATGATCATGACTTCCATCTCTTCTACACAAGTAGGTTACGTTTTTAAGATTATCATCAACAACCAACGGCATACTTCCCGTAATGATATTGATGTTGTAGCTTACCGCAAACTCCTTAAATCGCTCGAGTAAAGGCTCGGTAAAACCAGCCAGCTTACGAATGGCCTCGGCTTCTCCCAAATGATTGAACTGCGCCATGAGAGGGGCGTTAAAAAACTCTGGAAACAGAAGGAAATCTGCTTCGTAATTACTTACGGCATCAACAAAAAACTCTACTTGATCCACCAGTGACTCAAAGCTATTATGGCTACGCATTTGCCATTGCACAAGACCCAAGCGGACAATAGGTTTCTGCAGATTAATCAACTTTTCGTCCGGCTCATAGTAGATGTTTGCCCATTCGAGTAAAGTAGCATATTCCTTCGATTGATCATCGCCAGGAAGATAACCCTTGAGAATCTTTTTCA
>REDE01000186.1 GCA_007693635.1 Flavobacteriales bacterium
GTTATCTCTTTTCTGAAAGGGAGGTGGGTTTTATAAAATCTAAAATAAGAAACGTTAAATCACTGATAATGAAGTGTAAATCCTTTACCGTCGAAGTGAAGGTAATTTTTGTCGGTTGCTAGTGATTTATAATGTAATTTTGGCCGCGATTCGTTGAATAGACGATATAAAAGCATACACATACTTTAGCTAAAATACAAAGAATGAATAAGCGTTTGGCCGAATTCGAAAACAAGCCTGCAGAGATCGTATTTCATTGGAAAGATAGAGAAACCAGTGCCGAGGGCTGGGCAGTAATTAACAGTTTACGAGGTGGTGCAGCTGGTGGTGGCACCAGAATGCGTAAGGGACTCAACGAAAACGAAGTCCTTTCTTTAGCTAAAACCATGGAAATCAAGTTTTCAGTAGCTGGACCACCCATTGGTGGTGCGAAAAGCGGGATTAACTTTGACCCAAACGACCCTGCGAAAAAAGGTGTTCTCGAAAGATGGTATAAAGCACTTCGACCGCTACTAAAAAACTATTACGGCACCGGCGGCGATCTCAATGTAGATGAAATACACGAGGTTATTCCAATGACCGCAGCTCTAGGAATAGAACATCCGCAAGAGGGTGTGTTGGTTGGGCACTTCAATCCTAATCCAACTTCAAAAGCGAAAAAAATCCATCAACTTCAAAAGGGCGTTTTGTTTCCAGTATCGGATGCGAATCTAGCACCTCAGGGAGATAGAATGTTTAGCGTAGCCGATATGATTACCGGCTATGGAGTTGCCGAATCCGTCAAACATTTCTACCAGCTTTACGGCGGTGAGATTTCTGAAAAACGCGCCATCATTCAAGGCTGGGGTAATGTGGGTGCAGCGGCCGCCTGGTATCTCAGTCGTATGGGAGTTCGAATAACTGGTATTATCGATCGCGTCGGAGGAATCATTAATACCAGCGGATTGCGCTTCGAACAAGTTGACAAACTGATGAAGGCAAAAACAGAAAATTACCTCGTTGCCGATAAACTTTTAAGTTTTGAAGAAACCCATGAGAAAATATGGGATGTTGGAGCCGAAATTTTCATTCCGGCGGCAGCTTCGCGACTGGTGACTCGCGAACAAGTTGACCGAATGCTTTCAGGAAACTTGGAAGTAATCTCTTCAGGTGCGAATGTGCCATTTGCCGATACCGAAATCTTCGAAGGACCTATTGCCATGTTTACCGATGCACAGGTAAGCTGTATCCCTGACTTTATTTCAAATTGCGGGATGGCTAGGGTATTTGCCTACCTCATGACCGATGAAGCAAAGTTAGACGAGCACAGTATTTTCAACGATGTATCGCAAACGATTTATTCTGCCCTCGAAGAATGTCATGAGAGGCGCGCAAATACAAAAATGCTAACCGACACCGCGTATTCCATAGCCCTAGAAAAACTTATGTAATTATCACTCCTAACCACCAAATCCTACTACATCGTGATAGCTGAAATACTAATGGTCGTAGTCTTTGTCCTCGGATACTTGGCTATCGCATTTGAACACCAAATTCATATTGATAAAGCCGCTAGCGCTCTTATTGCTGGCGTATTATGTTGGGCCATTTACATCCTCAGTGCCGGACAATTTCACAGTGCAGACACAGTACCCATTCACATGTTTACCGGTGCAGATGGTAGTGAAATAGGTTTTCTTGAAGGCGCAATGCATTACATTGCCGAATACGAACTTCTCGAACATTTAAGCGAGATTGCTAGTATTCTTTTCTTTCTAATTGGTGCAATGACAATTGTTGAATTGATCGATATCAACCAAGGATTTTCATTAATCACCAAAAAAATAGAAACAACTTCACGTCCTAAATTGATGTGGATAGTCACGCTATTAACGTTTTTCATGTCGGCAGCTCTCGACAATCTCACCACAACAATTGTGATGGCTTCGTTGCTAAAAAAGATTATTGCCAACTACAAAGACCGTTGGTTATTTGCCGGAATGATTGTGGTTGCAGCCAACGCTGGTGGAGCATGGTCGCCCATTGGAGACGTCACCACAACCATGCTTTGGATTGGCAAACAAGTAACCGCGAAAAACGTCATTCTTCGATTATTCCTACCTAGTCTTATATGCCTCTTAGTGCCTTTAGCACTTTTAACACCAAGAATTAAAGGAAACATCCGACGACCAGAGGGCAACGCAGCTCTAGTACCTAATTTACCCGGACTTACAGAAAGACAACAAAAGATCATTTTCGGAGCAGGCTTAGCAGGCTTGGTTTTCGTCCCCATCTTCAAAACCGTAACTCACCTCCCTCCTTTTATGGGAATGATGCTTAGTCTTGGCGTTCTCTGGCTGATTACGGAAATCATGCACAAGCATAAAAATGTCAATGTTCGTAAAAAACTATCGGTTATTTACGCCCTGAAAAAAGTTGACTTTGCCTCGGTATTGTTCTTTCTCGGAATTCTCTTGGCAGTTGGCAGTTTGCAATCGGCAGGGCAATTAGGCCGTTTGGCTTCCTTGCTCAACGAAACCCTTGGCACCGATCAAGAAGGCGGCGTATATGCCGTGGGGATTTTCATCGGACTACTATCTGCTCTGGTGGATAATGTTCCACTTGTAGCCGCATCAATGGGAATGTACGAGATTATCCCAGGTGGATACTTTGCGCAAGATGGTCTATTCTGGGAGTTTTTAGCCTATTGCGCCGGCACAGGTGGCAGCGCCTTGATCATTGGCTCGGCTGCCGGTGTGGCCGTTATGGGAATTGAGACCATAACCTTTGGCTGGTATCTTAAAAAAATTGCGCCTTTAGCACTCATTGGGTATTTCGCAGGTGCCATTTTCTACATTTTAGAACACTCTGTATTCTAAAATCAACTACCGCATTTTAAAGTGATTTTGAAAAAAATAGCCAAGCAGGACGTGGCACGATATTAGGTTTTGATAAGTACATTTGCACATAGTAAAACCTCCATTTCATATGCAAAAACGCTCGCTTCGTCGTCAAGTCATTCGTATTGCCGGCATTGCTCTTCTCACAATTATTCTCTCCATAGTTGGCGTATTCACTTACGTTTTAAGCAATCAAGACAAATTGGTCGCCAAGGCACTTCAGGGAGTGAACGAGAGCTTTCAGGGCGAAATGATCGTCGAAAAAACCAGAATCAGTCTCTTTGCAAACTTCCCCTATATTTCCATCGATTTGCAAAATGCACGCTACTACGATAATAAGGACCGAAATACATCACCAATTTATAAAATCAATGACCTTTACGTAGGCTTCGACATATTCTATTTATTACGCGGTCAGTTTGAGGTTAAAAAAATACGACTTAAGGGCGGGTATATTCATCTCGAAAGAGACACTGCCGGAGTCATCAATCTCATGGCCTCAAAGAATCTACTGGATGATTCAGCAGACACATCATCAGGGTCGTGGAATTTAAGTCTGCCCTCATGCAGAGTGGAAAACGTGTTTTTTGTCTTTAAAGACAATATGACTAAACGCGAATACGATCTCAACTTGGAGGAATTGTACTTAAAGTTTCGAGGAGATGATCACCACGTATTCATCGACCTAGAATCAGACATGATTTTCGATTTATTAGAAAATGGTGACACCACATTTTTCCACAACAAAAAACTCCATTTGAGTTGGGAAATGGATTATGATATTGCTGCAGAAAAGATTTTTCTCTTCCCAAGTAAACTTGGAATTGGCGATGCCAGCTTTAATGTGGAAGGCAGCATCGATTTAGCAAATGAGGCCTATCTAGACCTAACTATCAAAGGAGACAAACCAGATTTCGCACTATTTACGGCCTTTGCACCACCTGAAGTTGAAGAAGTACTGAGCGTCTACCAAAATGCCGGTCGCATATATTTCGAAGGCCGCATTCAAGGTCGATCCGCAAACGGAAGAAGACCTAGAGTAAGTGTTGATTTTGGTTGTGAAAATGTGTTTTTCCGCAATAAAGAAATTGATCGAAAAATTGATGGATTGCAATTTCAAGGTCACTTTACCAATGGGGAAGACCGTTCCTTGGAAACTTCCGTTTTAGAACTTCGCAATTTTCAAGCATTTCCGGAGGAAGGTGAATTCCGCGGCAGTGTATTTATCAAAAACTTCAAAGATCCCTACGTTAAAATAAATCTGCATGCCGATTTAGACCTCGAATTCATTGGGCAATTCTTCCGAATCGAAGGACTCAAACAAATTCGAGGAAAAGTATTGCTCGATATGGATTTAGATGAACTGGTCGATTTAAATTTTGGGGGAGAAAACTTAGCCCAACTCAAGCAAGGTGTAGATTCTGAGCTTCGTATCAAAGATCTAGAGTTTAGCATTCCCGATTACCCGCACCGTATAAAAAATGTAAATGCATACGCCAATATGCAAAAGGGGCAATTCAATCTCGAAAATTTGAGTTTCCAACTCGATAACTCAAATTTCAAATTTAGCGGAAGTATTAGCGATTTACCAGCTATTTTTCACCGATTTAACCTCCCTGTAAATGTTGCACTACAAGCAAGCTTTGACAAAATGGATCTCGCACGACTCCTGCCAAATGCTGATAGCTCAACTACAGAAAAAATAGAACAGTTTGCTTTAAATATAAGCGGTCGTTCAAATGCCAAAGAGCTGTTCGAGTTCGAATACCTGCCTAGAGGTCAGTACCAAATCGATCACTTTTACGCCCAACTAAATCACTTTCCTCACGCCTTTCATGATTTTTCTGCAAATATTGAAATAGGCGACAACGAAATACTAATCAACCGCTTTTACGGAGAAATTGACCAGTCTGACTTTCAGATAAAAGGCAAATTTAATAATTTTAAAAAGTGGTTTGCCGACAATCCTCAGGGAGATTCCGAACTGCATTTTAGCTTGCAATCCAAAAAAATACGATTCAATGACTTACTGACATTTAAGGGCGAAAACTATCTTCCAGAAGATTATCGCGAGGAAGAAATTGAAAAACTAAACTTTCAAGGTCATCTGGATTTGCATTTCGATAATGGTTTTCAGTCCGCAGATCTTTTTGTCGACAAATTCTATGGCAAAATGAAAATTCATCCACTGAAACTAGAGGGATTTAAGGGACGCATTCACTTTGAAGATGAGCACTTAACGGCCGAAAATTTTGGGGGAAAAATGGGCGTGAGCGATTTCATGATCAGCATGAACTACTTCCTCGGTGAAGATCAGAGCAAGCAAAAAATAAAAAACCGACTGGTTATCAACAGCAAAGTACTTGATCTCGATGCTCTGATGAACTATCAAGGGCCCGAAGCAGAGACAAATCATGAAGAAGCATTTAATCTTTTTGAAGTGCCGTTTACCAACATGGATGTTGAGGTAAATATCGGTAGAATGAATTATCATAAATACTGGCTGGAAAAATTTCATACCAAACTAAGGATTCAAGAAAACCACTTCGTACACGTCGACACGTTACAACTTTATTTGGCAGGCGGGAATATGCGCATGAAAGGATATTTTAATGGTTCAGATCCCGAGAAAATATACTTTTTCAGCACCATTCACGCTAAAAATCTCGACATAGACAAACTGATGTTCAAGTTTGATAATTTTGGTCAGGATATGCTCATCAATGAAAATATTCACGGAAAAATCACCGGAACAATTACCAGTACATTTCGCATGCATCCCGATTTAACACCAATCATTGAGGAAAGTGATGCACATATGGAATTGATCATTACCGATGGCAGTCTCGTGAGATTTACACCTATGCTGGCAATGTCTGATTACTTTAAAGACAAAAACCTCAATGTTATTCGTTTTGACACACTCCAAAATGTAATGGATTTAAAAAATGGGAGCTTAAGTTTTCCTAACATGACTATCAACTCTTCTTTGGGCTTTATGCAAATTGCCGGCACACAAAACATCGATATGAGCATGGAGTACTTTGTCCGCATTCCTCTAAAAATGGTAACTCAGGTTGGATTTAGCGCATTATTTGGAGGGAAAAAATCTTCCGAAACAGATCCCACACAACTGGATGAGATTGCAAAGATGGACCCAAACCGCCGTACGCGTTTCCTAAATTTACGCATCACTGGTAATCCGGATGAATATAATATTGGGCTAGGAAAACAGAAATAATGCAGCCTAAGTCGGCCACAAAACAACAGAAAGGCTCAGAAGAAATTGCAAGTCTCCTTGAATATCACATTGTCAATTTATCAATCATTGTGAACTAAGGTAGGGAGTCTGAGGTCATAGGTCGAATACTAGCCTAACATAAAGAAAGATTGATTGTTGCAGTAAATTCCTAGCCTAAAAGGTCGTAGTCTAGGCGTCTACATGATTCTGTGGAGTGAATTTACGGGGTATCGATGGCGCACGATCACATACCTCTCCGCACGTATATCCTTTGAATTTCAAGACTCATCTTCTCATTTAGCCTCGTATAACAGGCCTGAGCACCGCGCCCTATGCTCTGTGCTCTGTGCTCTG
>REDE01000048.1 GCA_007693635.1 Flavobacteriales bacterium
CTGGGGACCCTCTTGCTGCCACTGAAGGTTGGAACTTCTTGAGTAATCCTTGGCCCGCAGCTTATGATCTTGAGGGGCATCCAGGTGTGCCGTTCTATCAGTACAGAAATGGACAGTACGAAACATTTTTACCGGGAACAACGGTTATTTCAAACAACAACAACCTCGTTCCTCCTATGGGTGGATTCTGGTTGCAAAATGTGAATAACTCGTTATCCTCATTCACTTTCAACCGAAACCAGAGAACTTCAGCAATAGGCACGACATTGAAAAGAGGAGGTGGTAATGCTACCGCTCCAGGTGAGTACTACATTCGGGTTCAGGCGTTTATTTCCAATTCCCAAATTAAGGAAGAAACGGTCATTATTTTCGATACCAAAGGAAATGATGCTTACATCTACGGTGAGGACGCAATTAAGCGCAAAAATGATTACGGCATCCCGAACATGTACACGATGGCGAGTGGATATGATTTAGCCATTCAATCGTTACCACTTCTGGACGAAAATCGCCGCATCCCTCTATACTTTGACGCCAGTGGTGCCGATGCAGTAGTGGAAATAGGTTTGGATCATTCGTATATTAAAGATGGTCTTCGCGTTTTCCTAGAGGATAAGCAGCTGAACACGATGGAATTGATCTCTGAGAATAACTATTCGTTTGTGGTAAATGAGTTTTCACAATCCGATCGCTTCGTTCTTCATTTCACTTTTGATCAGTCGGTGACAGTAGAATCCTTTAATGATATTAGCTCGTACAATGCTTGGGTATATCGCGATGAGATTCACTTGCGCAATCCAAATGAGCAGACTTTAAAGTTGCAAATCTATGATGTGGCTGGTCGCGCTTTGTTTACGGAAGTAACAGCAAACTCGGAGCAACTCATACCTGTGCCTTCCAGTTTAAGTTCAGGAGTGTACTTGCTACGTATTTCCGATGGAAGTCGCCAGATGCGTACGATCAAATTTGTTAAACCTTAATATTCATAATCGTTGCTCTGCTCGTAATGCGCAGAGCAACGTTTTTTTCTAATCAATTTATCTTCTTTGCTATGAATTTATTAACTCGCAAACTCATTCTTGTATCGCTAATGCTGATGCCATTTATACAGCTTTTTGCTCAGCCTGCACCTAATCCTTCAGGACAGCCTGTACCTTTAGATGGTGGACTGACGGCATTGCTCGCGGCTGGAGCGGTTTATGGTATTAAAAAACTTCGCAACAAGTAGTGTCTGTCTAGAAAGTCCGATGACTGCGTTATGCTCACCTGAAATTAAAGTCATTTACGTTAGTAAACTCCTTTAATTTCCCCCCGATAGCTATCGGGGTCGCAAGCCTTGTCCTCGAACTTTCTAGAGTAGTCACTTGTGTTTTCGGACAAACTCTAAGTAGAGTTTGTCAAATTTCGAACAAAAAAAATGCTGCCTAATGAGGGCAGCATTTTTTTTATCAAAAGTGAGTTACAAAATCAACATCGCATCACCATAGCTCAAAAAGCGGTAATTTTCTTTGATGGCTTCTTTGTACGCTTTGTTGAGTAATTCGTAGCCGGTGAAGGCTGCGGTCATCATAAGGATGGTGGATTGTGGCGGATGGAAGTTGGTCATCAAGGCATCGGCGATGGTGAAATCGTGGGGCGGATAGATGAATTTGTTGGTCCAACCATCGAATTTCTTGAGTTTGTTTTCCGTGGTAATCGAGGATTCAAGGGCTCGCATGGTGGTGGTGCCCACGGAGATGATTTTCTTTCCGTTATCGATGGCGCGGTTGGCGATGTCGGCTTCTTCTTGAGTGATGATCAGGCGTTCGGAGTCCATCTTGTGTTTGGATAGATCCTCAACTTCCACCGGTCTGAAGGTGCCAAGACCTACGTGAAGGGTGATTTCGGCCAATTCAACGCCTTTGATTTCAAACTTTTTCACCAATTGCTTGCTGAAGTGTAGACCACTCACCGGAGCGGCGACTGCACCTACATGCTTCGCGAAAATGGTTTGGTAACGCTCCTTGTCCTCTTCGTCGGCTTCGCGATTGAGGTATTTGGGGATGGGGGTTTGTCCTAAACGCTTGAGCTTGGAACGAAACTCCTCGTACGATCCGTCGAATAAAAAGCGTAAGGTGCGGCCGCGCGAGGTGGTGTTGTCGATGACTTCCGCTACTAAGGAATCTTCGTCGGTGCCAAAATACAATTTATTGCCAATGCGGATTTTTCTTGCCGGATCTACCAGCACGTCCCACAAACGGGTTTCTTTGTTGAGTTCACGCAATAAAAACACCTCGATGCGCGCATTGGTTTTCTCCTTATAGCCGTACATACGGGCGGGAAAAACTTTGGTATTGTTGACAATGAAACAGTCGCCCTCCTCAAAATAATCCAGTAAATCATTTACGGTCCGGTGTTCGATCAAACCGGTTTCGCGATGCACAACCATCATGCGTGCATCATCACGATGAATGGCCGGACGATCAGCAATGAGCTCCTTGGGGAGTTTATAGGTGAAATGCGAAAGTTTCATTTTTTTTGCGCTCATATCAGATGTTTAAAGTTAAAAAAAGACGTGTCGTCTGTGTCTTTTAAAAAAACCCGGCAATCATCTGCTTGACTATCTTACGCAGTGTCTACGAACCCAAATTCTTGGGAGCCTACGGTGTGCCGCAGGACCAGACACGCCTAAAAGTCAAAGTTCAACGCATGAATCAGAAAAAAGCTTACGGGCTTTTTAAAAAGCTGTGCAAAAGTACGATATTTTCGAGGCCTTGTCAAGTCTTTTGTTAACCTCCTACCAGCACGACAAGGATTTATCAGGTTCTCGCTCCCGAAGTATTCAGGGTTTGCAAGGTATTTGCCATGTATTTCGACCCGCTCATAAAGTGCAAATTCGGCATTAAGCACTCATTTTACTTATATGAATATCTTGACTTTTGGTTCCAATTGAGCCGCCGACACGCAAGACAGCCCAATTGATCCGATGCCAAAAGTGCTGAAATTCCCCGACACCTTATAGATGCCCCGGGCGCGCGCCCGCGATTGCAGCGGAAAGCCCGGAGGACAAAACGCCAGTGGACGCCAGCGGGCAAGAGCGACGGTAGGAGCTCCTTGACGGCTGTTGCGGACACGGCGGTTTTGGCCGAGGACTTGTAGCGGAAAGCGCGATTAGGCGCCCATAAAAATATGAAAATCCTGAGTGGTTGAGGTTTTGGAGTGGAGGTTTATAGACTTAAACACTTGGTGTTGAGTTGTTTTGGACGCTGAACGTTCATTCGCAACATCTATGAGAAAGCGATCGAAATGCCCAGTATTAATTCGGTAAACAAAAAATAAATTTGCTGTTGTACGGTTGAATTTCGCATAGTACTTTTGCAGCCCGCAAATCGCCCAGATGGCGGAATTGGTAGACGCGCTGGTCTCAAACACCTGTGGGGCAACCCGTGCCGGTTCGACTCCGGCTCTGGGCACCAAAAAAGCCTTGTGAGTTTCTTGCTTACAAGGCTTTTTTCATTTATTGTGTATTCATTTTTGCTGTTGGCTGCCTCCAATTAATGAATTGTTAATCGTACGCAGCCGACGCAAAATAGTATCTTTGACTCCTTATGTTAGCAGTACAGAACCTCCGACTTGAATTCCCCACCCGCACCATTTTCGACGGTATTAGTTTTTTGATCAATCCCGGTGATAAAGTCTCGCTGGTGGGTAGAAACGGTGCGGGAAAATCGACCTTGTTGAAAATTTTGGCCGGACACCAAACCCCGCAAGGTGGCGCCGTGAGTCGTCCGAAAGATTTTAGTTTGGGATACCTTCCTCAGGAGCTGAAACTCCCGGAGGGCAAGACGGTACGCGAGGAGACTGAGACGGCTTTTGCCGAATTGCGCGAGATCGAGTCGAAAATTGAGCACATCAATCAGGAACTCGCAGAACGCACGGATTACGAGAGTCAGTCGTACCTCGATCTGATTCAAAATCTCACCGACTACACCCAACTCTACGAACTCAAAGGTGGGTATAGCGCCGCCGGGGAAGTGGAGAAAGTCCTCTTCGGCTTGGGGTTTTCCGCGGAAGATTTAGATAAACAACTGGGATCGTTTTCCGGTGGATGGCGGATGCGCGTGGAATTGGCGAAAATCCTGCTACTCAATCACGACGTTATTTTACTCGATGAGCCTACCAACCACTTGGATATCGAATCCATTATGTGGCTGGAAGGATTTTTGTCGTCGCATACAGCGGCAATCGTTCTAGTGAGTCACGACCGTAATTTTATGGACATCGTTACCCACCGAACCATCGAGATTGTCAACGGAAAAATTTACGATTATCCCGCGGCCTATTCGCGCTTTTTGGAATTGCGCGAGGAGCGTGTTCAGCAACAGATCAACGCCAAAAAGAATCAGGAAAAGGAGATTAAGGAAACCCAGCAACTGATCGACCGCTTTCGGGCGAAGGCCAGTAAAGCCTCATTTGCGCAGAGTTTGATCAAAAAACTCGATAAAATGGAGAGCATTGAGGTCGACGAAATGGAGTCCGGACGAATTAGTTTTCGCTTTCCGCCCGCTGAACCTGCGGGTAAGGTGGTGCTCAAACTCGAAAATGTGGCCAAATCATACGGTGATAAGCACGTTTTGAAAGGCGTAGATATGGAAATTGAGCGCGGCGATCGCGTGGCCTTTTTGGGACAAAACGGACAAGGTAAAACTACCTTGGTCAAACTCCTGATGAAAGAGGTGGAAGGCACCGGGGAAATTCAGTGGGGACACAATGTGCGCGTGGGCTATTACGCCCAGGAGCAGGCTTCGTGGTTGGATGGCGATAAGACCGTTTTGCAGACCATTGAAGACGAAGCGCCGGACGAGATTCGTCCGCGTGTGCGCAGTCTGCTAGGCGCATTTATGTTTTCCGGCGAAGAAGTCACAAAAAAGGTGAAGGTTCTTTCCGGTGGCGAAAAAGGTCGTTTAGCACTTTGTAAGTTGCTACTCAAGCCGGTGAATGTCCTCCTAATGGATGAGCCCACCAATCACCTCGATTTGCGTTCCAAGGATGTCTTAAAGCAGGCCCTGCGCGATTTTCAGGGAACGGTAATATTGGTGAGTCACGACCGCGACTTCCTCGACGGACTCACCGATGTGGCCTTTGAATTCCGTTCCGGTAAGGTCAAGCAACACCTGGGCGATATCAAATACTTTTTGGAAACCAAGAAGATGGAGAGTTTTCGCGAATACGAGCAACAAAAAGCCGAGCGTGAAAAGAAGAAGGAGCAGCAGCCCAAAACCAAGGATTCCCGCGAACAGCGCGAACTCGAAAAGGCCGAGCGCAAACGCCAGCGCAGACTCGAAAAAATTGAAGCCGATATTTTTGAGCTGGAACAAGCCATCGCCGATATGGACGCCAAATTACAAGCTCCCGAGACCTATCACGAGTACCTCAATAACGAGACTTTCTACGCCGAATACAACGCCAAAAAATCCGCTTTGGAACAGTTGATGCTCGAGTGGGAGTCCATCACCGCGTAGGTCGGCACGTCCGGTTTAGTCGTGCCCGACAAACGGATTTCGGCCATTGTCCATACCCATAATTTCAATTTTTTGGGCGCCTTATCGCGCTTTTCGCTGCAAGTCCTCGGCCAAAACCGCCGTGTCCGCCTCAGCCGGTAAGGAGCTCCTCCGTCGCTCTTACCAGCTGGCGTCCACTGGCGTTTTAGCCTCCGGGCTTTCCGCTTCAATCGCGGGCGCAGCGCCCCGGGAAATGACGGAATTTAAGGTGTTGTATTCGTCTATATGGATTCGAATAAGAAAAATCTTGCATTTTTTTAGCGACAATTTTTTGTAGGTAAAATATTATATTTATATTTGCCGTGTTGTTTCGTTTGTATTGATTTGTTTTTTCGTAATCGCATCTGCACCGACTTTTTTATGTGCGGTTTATCGGGTTCGGTTTTTGTTTAATCATATTAATGTGTAGTATATGATGCTTAAAATTAATTTTTCGGTATTCTGGAATCTGCGGTCACGGGGTTTTTATGACTATGTGGATTTTGGTTTTGGCAATAGATTGTTTGTCATTTTTCATCCAGCTTCTTCATTTTTTTTACCAATAAATTTCCTTCGAGTCTGTTCGTTGGGGAGAACCAGCGCGTTGGGGTTGTCGACAATCCCACTCCGCACGGACTGACAAAGTAATTATTCGAGTACTAATTTAATTTCACAACTCATGAAACATTCAATTTTTACCCTCGCATTGATTTCCCTTCTTTTTTCGTGTAAGAAAGAAAATTCTGTGGATCTGATGGATCATACGGAGGTGAAAGGTCGTCTGCTGGACGCTTCTACTGGAGAGCCTATTGAAGGCGGGACGGTTTATTTGACCCAAGGTGCCGGTTGGGTTATTTTTGATAGCGTTGTAACCACCGCTAACGGTGAATACGCCTTCGTCTACGACCATGTTTTAAACAGTCACGCTGA
>REDE01000118.1 GCA_007693635.1 Flavobacteriales bacterium
GTTTGGGTGAAAATAATTGTTTTCATGAGTAAAAAAATTTAATGGTTAATCGTTGAGAAAAATACATAAGAAAATTCAACCTTTTAAATTTTTTAACAAATTTAACAAACAGCTATTATTCAATTACTTAACAAGCCAAAAACAAATAACAAGATTGATTTTAACAAAAAATTAATCTGCATTAACACTTATAACGCACATAACTTCAAAAAAAATCAAACAACAACACACCATTAACATCAAGTAAAAATTAGGTTCAAACAGAAAAAAAAACTATCCGAATAACCGTAATTTACCCCGATGAGCGCAAAAAATTAATATGCGAATCTTTTTTTCATGACCTCAAAATACAAATTACCTTTGCAGTGGATTTAGAACATTAGAAAACAATCAGGTAAGACCTGTACATCTCCATGCAAAAAAAGAACTTCAAACCAGCTAAAGGCAATAAATCATATAAAGGAAAAACCGATGATTCAAGGTCTTCCAGTCCTTTTAAGAAACAACAATCGGAATCTCCCAACCGTAAACCCGCAGGAAAAAGCACCGGCAG
This sequence comes from Flavobacteriales bacterium, assembly GCA_007693635.1. Taxonomy (GTDB): domain Bacteria; phylum Bacteroidota; class Bacteroidia; order Flavobacteriales; family Schleiferiaceae; genus CSBr16-58. The sequence goes on from REDE01000118.1 coordinate 554, forward strand.
ATATACGCCCTCAAAGTTTAAGAAAAAGGCTGAAAAAGTAGAACGCGACGATATTCGCCTGAACAGATACTTGGCAATTGCCGGAATTTGTTCACGCAGAGAAGCTGACGATTTAATAGCCGCAGGTCTGGTTGAGGTTAACGGAACCATCATCACCGAAATGGGATATCGCGTACAACCCAACGACAAGGTCCGCTACGCCGGCTCATTGATCAAAGGTGAGAAAAAACAGTATGTGCTACTCAATAAGCCCAAGGGTTTTATCACTACAATGGACGATCCTAAGGCCAGAAAAACGGTCATGGAATTGGTAGCAAAAGCCTGTAAGGAACGAATTTACCCGGTAGGTAGACTCGATAGAGCAACCACAGGCTTACTTTTGTTTACCAACGATGGTGAACTTGCAAAAAAACTAACACACCCATCGCACGGCGCAACAAAAATTTACGATGTTGTGTTGGATAAAAACCTCAGCTCGAAAGATTTTCAAAACATTGTCTCGGGATTCAGTCTGGAAGATGGCCCAGTAGTGGTAGATGAATTATCGTATGTGGAGGATAAGGGTCGTAATCATCTTGGCATCAAAATCCATATGGGTCGAAACCGAATCGTACGGAGAATTTTTGAACACTTTGGTTATGAGGTTATAAAACTTGACCGCGTGGTTTTTGCCGGACTCACAAAAAAGAATTTGCCACGTGGCCATTATCGTTTTCTAACCAAGCAAGAGTTAGAAAACCTGCACGTGAAAATATAAACGAGCAATCACAATCCAATGTGATGGCGTTACGTTGTAAACACTATGGGAACTCGTACACGCAAATGGTTACTTAGATTAGGAATAATCTTCACCCTGCTGTTATTGGCAGTTGGTGGAGGCATGTTCTATCTGTATAAAAATCAGGAAAAACTGATTAACCCAATCGTCAACCAAATCAATCGCCAATTGGCTGTTGAAGTCAGCGTAAAAGACATCAAGCTTTCTTTCAGACAATTCCCCTTTGTATCGGTTGCATTTGAAAATGTAAAAGTTGCCGAATCAACACCAAAACCAGATACCCTCTTCGCGGTTGAATATCTATATCTGGTATTCCGACCTTGGGATTTGCTTCAAGACGATATCAATATTCACAGCATTGAGCTTAGGAATGGGGTTGTAAACATAAAGGTCTTTGCCGACGGAAGCGTGAATTATAAAATTTGGCAAGACCGTGAGGATGAGGAAATGATGGGTTCGATTGCGCTCAAATCTGTCAATCTTGAAAATATCGAATTCTATTTTCACGACTTTGAAAAGGAGATCATCGCCAAAGAATACGTCAAGAATATCGAGCTACGAGGCGATTTTGACGCCTCGGAAGTCAACATCAAAGGCAAGGGAGTTTTGGTTCACAGAAACCTCATCATGAGCGATTTCGTGTACGACGCCCCCATTGAAGTCAATACCGATTTTGACCTTTTACAGCTTGACGACAATTTTCGCTTGACGGCAAATAAAATGTCGATCAACGGAATGCCTGTATCTTTCAGCCTATTCATGCAACCCCAATCAACAAATGTTCGACTTTCCGGGGAAAAAATTGACGCTACGCAAATCCCCAGCCTCATGCCTTCGTCGTACAAAGACGCATTTAATTGGTTCAAACTCCAAGGCAAGCTAAACATTGACTTCGACCTTGAAGCTCCAGAAATAGGTGCGGCCATTAGAAATGTGAACTTTAAACTTCAGGATGGGAAATTCAGTATAAATGATCGACCCTTGGTGGTAGAAAAACTCTCTACTCAAGGAAATTTGCGCTTCGGAAGAAACTCCAATGATCTGCGCGGCCTATTGACCATCGATCAGTTTTCCGGAAGAATAGATGGTGATCTTTTTGAACTTAATGGCTATTTACAAGATTTTCAGCGGCCCAAACTCAGCATCGAATATCATGCAGAAATCAGTCTGAAAAACATCATTCTACTTGCAAATGCAGAGGGATTTGAAAACATCTCTGGCTCTACTACTCTAAAAGGCACTTTTGAAAATCAATTTCGCAGTCTGGATAAAATTGAAAAACGTGACTTTGCAGCCGCAAAGGCAAAAGCGGATTTCACATTAAGCAATGGCGTCTTGAGTTACTCCGATGTACACTATCAAAACATCAACGCGGATTTAAGCGTACTAGGCAACGACCTTAGACTCCAGAATTTGAGTCTTCATACAGGGACTTCAGATCTTCATTTCACCGGAAACGCAAATAATCTACTCCCATTTCTGATTGTTCCCGGGGAAAAACTTGAGTTGAATGCTAAATTAACCAGCAAATCACTAACCATAGACCAGTGGCTTACCAGTGAAAATTCTAGCACCGAAAATCTGTACACCTTAGAATTCCCCGAGTACATTTCCGCCAAACTCAACACCCAAATACAGGAATTCCGATTCGGGACGTTTAGAGCGTCAAATCTTAGCGGTCTAGCCCACATAGACTCCAAGGGCATGTTGGTGAGATTCGACAGAATCCAGGCCCTTCAAGGAACAATCACCAACGCGGAGATGTTGATCGATGCTCGAAAAAAACCCTATGAATTATCACTCAAGGCGCAGGGGAAAGACATCGATATGCAAACCATGTTCGAAGCCTTCGGGAATTTTGGTCAGGACGTATTAACGGCTCGCGAGTTACAAGGAAGCATGAAAGCAAGCATCAATTTACGTTCAAAACTTCTTCCCAGTCTGCAATTACCTCTAGAATCCATTACCGCAGAAGCAGATATACAGATTGATCGAGGACGCTTGCTGAACTTTGCTCCCATGCAAGCACTTTCACGCTTTGCTAAAATTGATGAGCTCAATGATGTGCGATTCGAACGCCTGAAGAACACCCTGCACATTCACAATGCTTTAATAACCATACCCAATATGGATATTCGATCAAACATCATTGAACTAGAGCTAGAAGGCACGCATTCATTCAATAACCAGATCGATTATCTTGTGAAAATGAATCTACGGGAAGCGCTTTTTGCCGAAAGGAAAAGAAGACGTTCTGATTTTGACGATTTGATGATTGAATCGAATGACGGACAACCACGAATTTGGGTAAGAATGAAGGGCGATATCAGCGACCCCGAAATTTCACTCGATAAGCGGCAAATTCGCCAGACCTTGGGAGAGCAACTACGCGAGCAAGGAAGACAACTGCGCGGTGAGCAGTCTAAGCGTGAACAAAAACAACAGCAATACGAATTCGAATGGGATCCAGATTAAGCCCAATTAGGGTTTTCGTTCGATGATAAAAATCTCTTCGTTTGCCTTCCGAAGTAAATATTGTTCCCTAGCAAATTTCTCCAACATTTCCGTCTGACTCTCTAATTCTTGCAAACGCTCCTCATCGCGTTGAATTTCGCCTTGGTAATACTGAATCGACTGTTTTATGTCCGCAATTTCATTATCGATTTCCCGATGAACTTGACAAGAGTGTATATCCAAAAAAATCATCCAAACACCAAAACTCACGGTGATAATCACATACCTATTTCCCAAAAATCTCAGCCAAGGAGGCAAAGATGTTTTAGAGAAAAAACGCGGCTTATTCATCGGTTTATATTCATTTAAAAAGACCAGAAAACATTAGTTGTTGCTTGAGTCATCAAAACTAACAAGACAGTGCGAAAATACAAAACACTTTAATCCGTACCGTCTCTAAAAAGGTCTTTGACTATCAAAGTTGCTTTTCCTGCGTCTTCACCCACATTTTGCAAACGAGCAAGCTCTTTGAAAATGCTATTCTCTTGCCCCATCAAATCCTCAGGCGTTCCTATTTCGACAATTTTTCCACCTTGAATAACCGCAATACGCTCAACGTTGCGAATGGTCGATAAGCGGTGTGCCACAACAATCCCCGTTCTGTTGACCATCAATCGATCAAGTGCTTTTTGCACAGCCTGTTCAGACTCCGAATCAAGCGCTGATGTCGCTTCATCGAGCAACACAATCGCAGGATCCTTCAGCAACATACGCGCAATGGCAATCCGCTGACGCTGACCACCCGAAAGCTGAACCCCACGTTCGCCGACCAAAGTATCATACCCTTCGGGGAAGTTTATAACAAAATCGTGTGCAAAGGCTTGTCTGGCAGATTCTTCAACCTCAGCATCACTTGCATCAGGTTTACCATAGCGAATATTTTCCCTAATGCTACCGCCAAAAAGCAGGACTTCTTGAGGCACTACCCCAATGTTTGAACGCAAATGACGCAAAGGAATTTCGCGGGCCTCTTTTCCATCAAAACGAATAGCACCACCGTAGTTCTGATACAATTGCAACAAGAGACTTACAACCGTAGACTTACCTCCTCCTGAAGTACCTACAAGGGCAAGTTTTTCACCTGCGGGTATGTGTAGATTAATATTGTTCAACACCTCCACATCGGGTCGACTAGGGTAACTAAAGTGTATCCCTTGGAGTTCGATTTCACCCGAAAGCTTGGGCGCTTGGACTTCTACATCCTCAAGAGTATTTTCACCTTCTTCATCAAAAATTGCCAGCAGAGACTCAGCCGCACCAACAGCTTTTTGAATGCGGGCGTAAACATCGGCCAATCCACCGATACTACCGCCAATAAATCCCGAGTAAATGATAAATGAGAAAAGTTGCCCCGTCTGTAATTCACCCGTGGCAATCATCGTACTACCGCGCCAAATAACCGCGACCATAGCACCAAAAAGACCAAAAACCACAAACGATGCAAAAGCCGCTCGGTAAAGTCCGCCCTTAATTCCAGCCGCTGCGGCCTCATCCGTTTGCTTTCGGTAACGCAACAATTCAAAAGCCTCTCCCACAAAAGATTTCACATTGAAAATACCTTGAAGGGTCTCCTCGACGATCACTTGGCTATCGGCGACCTTTTCCTGGACAGACTTAGCGTAATTTCGAATAAACTTACCGAAAAACACTGTAATGATGATAACCGGAGGAAGTATGGCCAACATAAAGAGCGTAAGATGCCAGGAAGTTATTGTAAGAAGCGTAATACCACCAATGATGATAAACAATTGGCGCAAGAATTCCGCTAGAGTAGTGGTAAAAGTCTCCTGCAAAAGAGAAATATCTGCAGCAATCCTGCTATTCAACTCCCCTACCCTTCGTTTGTTAAAAAACGCCATTGGCAATTGTATCAAATGACGATACGTAGCCTGACGAAGTCCGGCCAGTGCCTTTTCCGTAACTTGTACGAATAAAATAATTCTGAAAAACGAAAAGATGGCTTGGGCGCCAAGGACAATAAGCAACAAGCGACCAACTTCAGCAATCGCGCTTTTATAATTCTCGTCATTTACCGCGTCTACCAAGTCGCCCAACAATTTAGGAAACACCAAATTCGCGGCACTTGACAACAATAAAAACAACATCCCCAACGCAAAGCGGCCTTGGTATGGCCTTATGTAAGCGTAGAGTTTCAACACTTCCTTCCAAGCCGGTTTTTTCGACTGCTCTTTTTCTTTCTCCATTACAAAAACAACTAGTAAAATTGGCGGCAAAGGTACATTGAATTCCCCCACACAGTTCAAATTTATACTGTAGGTTTGCAAGCATGAAATTGCAGGCAGTAAATTTAATCAAGCGTTACCGCGGGAAAGCCGTAGTAAAGGGGGTTTCCTTTGAAGTCAACAAGGGTGAAATCGTTGGGTTACTGGGGCCAAATGGAGCCGGGAAAACAACTTCATTTTACATGGTCGTTGGTCTTGTGAGACCAACCGAAGGCAAGGTTTTACTCGATGGCAAAGAAATCACCGATGACCCCATGTTTCGTCGGGCGCAAAAAGGCATTGGCTATCTTGCTCAGGAAGCCTCAGTTTTCAGAAAACTCAGTGTGGAAGACAACATCAAAGCGGTGTTGGAAATGACTGATTTGACCAAGACCCAACAAAAGGACAAACTCGAGCTCTTATTAGACGAATTCAGTTTAAATCACATTCGCACCAACAGAGGCGATTTGCTTTCGGGCGGCGAACGTCGTAGGACGGAGATTGCCCGTGCACTTGCCGTAGACCCTTCCTTCATTTTGCTCGACGAACCCTTTGCCGGAGTTGATCCAATTGCCGTTGAAGACATTCAAAGCATTGTTGCCGGTTTGAAAAAGAAAAACATCGGTATTCTCATTACCGACCATAATGTTCAGGAAACCCTTGCCATTACCGATAGGACCTACTTGATGTTTGAAGGAAACATATTAAAATCCGGCTCGGCGGAAACCTTAGCAAACGATGAACAGGTACGAAAGGTCTATTTAGGAAAGAATTTCGAGCTCCGCAAACCGCGAAGCACCGAAATGGATTAAGCCTGCAAACGAATTAGAAAGTAGTTTTTCTTTCCGCGCTGCACAATTAGATACTTATTGTGAAGGCGCTCCAAACTCGACATATCTTGCTCTTCCGAAACCTTTTCCTTGTTTATTGAAACAGCACCCGCTTTAAGCATTTTACGAGCTTCTGATTTGCTAGGTAAAATATCGGTGTAGGTGGCTAAAAGCTCTACAATATTTTCTTCAAATACAGACACCGGAACGTCGAAAGAAGGAACGCTGGCGAAAACCTCCATCAGGAGACGCTCTTCCAGCGCAAAAAGCGCCGATTTATCCGACTTACCAAAAAGGACATCAGATGCTGCTATAGCTTGCTGCAGATCTTCGGCAGAATGAACCCGGATGGTCATTTCCTCCGCCAAGGCTTTTTGCAAAATTCGCAAGTGAGGAGCTTCCAGGTGCGCATTCTTCAATTCGTTGATTTCCTCTTCAGGCGCGAGAGAGAAAATCGGAAAGAAGTTCAATACATCCTCATCGGAGACGTTTATCCAAAATTGATAAAACTGATAGGGTGAAGTTTTTTCCCTATCCAACCAAACGTTTCCGCCTTCCGATTTGCCAAATTTCGATCCGTCAGCTTTTTTGATGAGTGGCGCCGTGAGCGCAAAAGCCTCACCACCTCCCATTCTACGGATCAATTCAGTGCCGGTGGTAATATTCCCCCATTGGTCGCTACCACCCATTTGTAATTTGCAATTCTTTGCCTTTAATAGGTGAAAGAAATCGTATCCTTGAATAAGTTGATAGCTAAACTCGGTAAACGACATGCCCGTCTCCATACGATTCTTCACAGAATCCTTGGCCATCATATAATTGATGCTCATATGTTTGCCAACATCACGGATAAAATCCAGAAAATTTATGTCTTTAAACCAATCAAAATTGTTGACAATCTCGGCTTTATTATCACCTTCGGTAAAATTGAGAAAACGCATCAACTGTTTCTTCTGACAATCCAAATTATGTTCAATCGACTCCGTACTCAGAAGTTGACGCTCTTTAGTTTTGCCCGAAGGATCACCTACTCTGCCCGTGGCTCCACCTACCAAAACCAGCGGTTTATGCCCACAGCGCTGAAAATGCGTTAACAGCATTACAGGCACGAGATTACCAATATGCAGAGAATCTGCCGTAGGATCAAAGCCAACATAGCCCACGGTGGACTCCTTCATAAGTTGCTCTTCCGTACCCGGAGTCATGTCGTGCAACATTCCTCTCCACTGCAGTTCCTTTACAAAATTATGTTTCATGATTTGTTGGCGAATCTAATTGCTGGTTTACCAAATAAAAATAAGGCGACAAAGGTACAGCTAAAGGCTTCGAGCCTCCAACTTCTTCCTTCGCTTTAGCTCATCGATGAATGACTTGATGATTTCCGCTGTCTTCTTAGGAAGCTCCCAGGGCCCCATGTGAGCGGTCGATAACCAATAACCATAGGTATTAGGAGCCTTCATTTGTTCATCCGATTGATCGCGAGGAATTACGGTGTCGGTTTTTCCTGAAATCATCGCAATGGGATAAGGGGCAAAATGCAGCAAGACTTCCCGATCTGGACGCACCTTCATTCCTTCCAGAGATGCAGCAATGGAGCGAGGTTCGATTTCCAAGGCCCGTTTCTGCAAAGTTGCAATAGCTTTATGTGGCTTGGTGCGTGCTTTTTCAGAAAACAACAAGGGTATGGCGTGCGACACAAACCCACGATGATCTTGCTTCACCAAAGCAATAGCCCGATCGCGATCTGCCTGCTTTGCGGTGCTGTCGGCTCTGGCGGTGCTGTGAACCAAAATCAAACTTCGTATGGCATCTGGATATTTTTCGCCGAGCGCTAAAGCCACATATCCACCCATCGAATGTCCAGCTACGTGTATTCTTTTTATCCGCTCATTTTGCAAAACGGCATACACCGCCTCCGCCATCTCGTCCATACTATATATGTATCCCACACCTTCCGAGCGCCCATGACCAAACAAGTCTACACAGATGATGCGCAGATTAGACGGCAGGTACTTTTTAACGAAAGTCCACATGCGACTATCTTCCAAAAAGCCATGCAATAGAACCAGAACTTCACCCTTACCAGACTGCGTATAATGAATTTTAGCTGCCTTATATTCGATAAAATGATGTGTCATTTATTCAATTTAAAAACTATCGTATCAGTCAAAGATTAACAAGATATCCTCAGACGTTCAAATCTTCACAACGCCCAATTCGACTGCAAAGGTCATACATATTCACAAGTTTTTAGCGAACATCATTATAGAAAAACAAGACACTTAAATACGCGTCCAAAAGCCCTATTGGCCCGCGCCCGCGATTGCAGCGGAAAGCCCGGAGGCTAAAACGCCAGTGGGCGCCAGCGGACAAGAGCGACGGAGGAGCTCCTTGTCCGCTGTGCGAACACGGCGGATTTAGCCGAGGACTTGCAGCGGAAAGCGCGATTAGGCGCCCAAAACATGCATTAATTGGTTTTAAAAAATTCTCCTCAAGAATTTCGATCTAGAGTCAGACCTAAAGGTTTTAAAATCAACAACCACACAACAAATGAGATAACACCGGTGCAGAAAGTCAGAAAAAAACACAAATTTCAACTTGCGAAAATGTAAGCATTATACTATATTTGCAAACAAAAGTCATGACTGAAGATTACTTACATTTTGCTTGGAAAAATCGCTTATACGAGAATAAGGTGATGATTGCAGACTCGGGCGAGCGTATTGAGATCATTCATCCTGGGTATTACAACCGAGATGCGGGACCCGACTTTTCGCAAGGTCGCGTTCGTATCGACGGACAGCTTTGGGTTGGAAATATTGAAATACATGTTCGTCAATCGGACTGGAATGTGCACAATCACGGCACAGACCCGGCTTACGATTCGATAATACTGCACGTGGTGTATGAAATAGACACCGATCAATTGCATCGGAAAAACCCGTTTCCCACGATAGAACTAAAGGCTATTTTAGACGAAACCCGTTTTTCGTGGTATCAGCAGATGATCAATTCCGGTTTAAATTTTCCTTGTCAAAACATTGTTGGTGGCATTAGGCACGAAACCATTGAGACTTGGCTTGAGCGGATGCTTATTGAGCGTATTGAGCGGAAGACCGAAGAACTAACTCTTTCGCAGCAGCCCGATGATTGGGAGGAAATCATGTACCAACAAATTGCTCGTAGTTTGGGATTAAGCGTAAACGGCGACCCGATGAAGTGGTTGGCTTTAAGCGTACCCTTTCGACTAGCAACACGCTATCGGGATTCACAAAACCAGCTCGAAGCCTTGTTGTTAGGAGCGTCCGGCATTTTGTTGAAAGAGGATATTTTCGAAGACCAACAATGGATGGATTTTCGTAATGAGTACCAGCATTTACAGCGAAAGCACCAGATTAAAGCCTTGCCCTATTCTGTTTGGAAATTTTTTCGTTTGCGACCGGCATCCTTTCCAACATTACGCATTTCGCAACTCGCCGCCATTATAGCCAAGCACCCATTGATGTTTGACCAACTTAAAGAGGCAAACACTCCAAAAGCGTACTTTGATTTTTTCAAAGTTGAAGCTTCGGAGTATTGGCAAACGCATTACAGTCCGGGAAAATATTCCGCAAATGTCAAGTATAAGTTGGGTAAAAACATGATTCACCGCATACTAATCAATGGTGTTTTTCCGGTATTATTTGCCTACGCGAGGTGGAACAACGACGAAGGGCTACAATCGCGCATTCTCAACGATCTTCATCAGTTGGAATCCGAAAAAAACCGCATCACCGAGCATTACAAATTCGCCGGCTTCCCGATGAAAACAGCCGGGCACAGTCAAGGCGTCCTCCATTTACACCACAATTATTGTCGCTCGAAAAAGTGCTTAAATTGCGCTATTGGCAACACCATCATTTCGGGCTATCCAGCTCCAACTACTGATTCATAAAAGCTTCTATCTCTTCGATTTCTTTTGGAATTGCGGCGGTAAGGTTTTCGTGACCATTACTGGTAATTAGAATATCATCTTCGATTCGGATTCCCAATCCTTCTTCCGGGATGTAGATACCTGGTTCTACGGTAAAGACCATACCTTCCTTAATAGGCTCGGTCCAAAGACCCACATCATGCGTATCCAAACCAATAAAATGGGAAGTTCCGTGCATAAAATACTTTTTGTAGGCTGGCCAATCCGGATTTTGGTTATTCACATCCTCTTGCGTAATCAAGCCCAGCGTCAACAATTCCTCGGTCATTATTTCGCCAACTTGTTTGTGGTAATCGTCGAGGTACACACCCGGTTTCAATAGTGTAAAGCACTTTTTCATAACCCTTAACACGGCTGAATACACTTCCTTTTGACGCTCAGTAAATCGTCCGTTCACCGGGAAACAGCGGGTAACATCGCAGCAATGATTAGCGTATACCGCGCCTACATCAAACAAAATTAGATCACCATCTTTACACTCTTGGTTGTTTTCAATATAGTGCAGCACACAGGCATTTCCGCCGGAAGCGATAATCGGTGTGTAGGCAAAGCCATCGCTGCGATTGGACAAAAACGTGTGCATAAACTCTGCTTCCAGCTCGTATTCCATGATACCAGGGCGAATCGTCTTCAATACACGCTTATATCCTTTAATGGTAATTTCTGCGGCTTTTCGCATGACCTCCATTTCCCAGTGCGTTTTCACCGAACGAATCTTGTGCATGATTGGCGCCAGTCGGGCGTAGGTATGTAGCGGATAATCGCTTTTAAGTTTTTTCACAAATCGATCATCCCGCGTCTCAGTAGCCACGCCTCTGCGCAGGTGTTCATTTGCATTCAGGTACACCACCGAAGCTTCACTCATCAGTGATTTCAAAAGGTTTGGGAATTGATCAAGCCACTGAACATTTTTAATTCCGCTAACTTCGTAAGCCGATTGTTTGGTCAGTTTTTCTCCCTCCCAGCGGGCAATATGCTCGTTGGTTTCGGTAACAAAAAGTATTTCTCGATGACTCTCGCGATGCGCATCTGGGAATATCACCAAGATGCTTTCCTCTTGGTCGACTCCACATTGATGAAAGATATCCGAATTTTGTTTAAACGGCATTGTACCATCGCCATTGGTTGGCAGAATATCATTACTGTTAAAAATCGCCAAGGCACCAGAAGGCAGATTCTCAACGAGGCGTTTACGGTTTTCAACAAACATTTCTGAGGGAAGGGGCAAATACTTCATTCTTGTCAATTAGTTTTTATTCGTAAATTCACTTCAGAACGCACTTTTGGTTGATCATTACCATAGCAAAAGAGTCGCGACCTCTTATACAAGCCTGACTTTGCAGCGAGACTCGAGTGTCTGACAAATTTCGTCAGGTCCTTTTAAACCTATGCTATGCGATTATTTTTTCGATGGATTGGGCAAAAACTCGGAGCGCCGAAGCAATCATCTCTTAGCTTAGAGCAAGATTTCTAATCCTGTTCAAGGCTAAAAATCGAGAAGACGATCAAAAACAAACTCGAAAACGCATTGATCCGGGGACCTATCCGATAAAAGTTGTTCAAACCACACGAAACTTCAAAATCAGAAACCCGAGCTTTCAAGAATCAATCTAAATTAAATAACCGTTGTAGCAAAAATGTGTCCTGTAGTACATTTGTGCGGCGAATATACGCATTCTATCAACGACCATAAAATTTCATTTGAACACTATGGCTACAAAGTCAGCACTACTAGGCAGCTCCCTTACGAAGAAGTATTGGATGGCCCTTACCGGTTTATTTTTAAGCGTTTTTTTAATTGTCCATTTAGCGGGAAACCTCGTTTTACTTGGCGGCAAGGAAATGGCTGAAAACTTCAACGCCTACGCCGAATTTATGACGACCTTTCCGATCATCAAAATTACTTCTTACCTTTTGTATTTCAGTATTTTATTCCACGCTTTTGATGGCATCCTACTGACCATACAAAACCGCAAAGCTCGTCCGGTAAAGTACCATTATGAAAAGCCTTCAGCCAATTCAAACTGGGCCTCGCGCAACATGGCATTCTTAGGGACCATCATGCTGTTCTTCATCGTTGGTCACATGGCGACCTTTTGGTGGCGAATGAAATTCGGTGAACTTCCGCTTGATGCAGCTGGCAGAAAGGACTTATATACAGTAGTGGAAGTATATTTCACCACTGCGTCCACGGCCTTATTGCACGTTTTAATTTATGTAGTAGCGATGATCGCTATAGCTTTTCACTTACTCCACGGATTTCAGAGTTCATTTCAAACTCTAGGCGTGAACCATCCGAAGTATACACCGTTAATAAAGAAGATAGGGGTAGGATTTGCAGTCGTTATTCCGGCATTATTTGCCATCATACCAGTTTACATGTACTTAAATCAATAACCCCACAATACATTGAATTATGAAGTTAGACGCTAAGATTCCATCCGGTGCATTAGCAACCAAATGGGGAGCACACAAGAGCAACATCAGACTTGTTAGTCCGGCCAACAAAAGAAGCATTGACATAGTAGTTGTAGGGACGGGTTTAGCCGGTTCTTCGGCAGCCGCGTCACTGGCAGAAATGGGTTACCGAGTAAAGGCATTTTGTTTTCAAGATTCACCTCGACGGGCGCATTCCATTGCTGCACAGGGAGGTATTAATGCCGCAAAAAATTATCAAAACGACGGGGATTCTGTCCACCGTTTATTTTACGACACCATTAAAGGAGGTGACTACCGCTCGAGAGAGGCCAATGTATATCGCCTAGCTGAGGTTAGTGCAAACATCATTGACCAGTGTGTTGCGCAGGGTGTTCCTTTTGCACGTGATTACGGTGGATTGTTAGACAACCGTTCGTTTGGAGGTGTTCAAGTAAGTCGTACCTTCTACGCCAAGGGGCAAACTGGACAGCAGCTTTTATTGGGTGCTTATTCAGCGCTTAATCGTCAGATTTCCAAAGGAAACGTAAAGCTTTACAACCGTCACGAGATGATGGATGTAGTAGTTGAGGATGGAAAGACCAAAGGGATTATTGCCCGCAACTTAGTCACAGGTGAGATCGAGCGTCACGGCGCACATGCAGTTTTACTTTGCACGGGTGGTTACGGAAACGTATTTTTCCTTTCAACAAATGCGATGGGCTCCAATGGTTCAGCCGCTTGGAAAGCGCACCGTCGCGGAGCATTATTTGCCAATCCTTGTTTTACTCAGATTCACCCGACATGTATTCCCCAAAGTGGCGAATACCAAAGTAAGTTAACGCTTATGTCGGAGTCATTAAGAAATGACGGTAGAATTTGGGTTCCTAAAGACAAAAAAGACGCCGAAGCGATTCGTGAAGGTCGTTTAAAGCCCACAGACTTACCGGAAGAAAAGCGCGATTACTATTTAGAGCGTCGCTATCCAGCTTTTGGGAACCTCGTACCACGCGACGTAGCTTCACGTGCCGCCAAAGAGCGCTGCGATGAAGGCTATGGTGTCAACGCCACTGGTCAGGCAGTTTTTCTTGATTTCGGATCGGCAATTGAACGATACGGACGCACGGAAGCCAACCAACTTGGCATTGAAAATCCAAGTAAGGAAAAAGTTATCGAACTAGGAGAAAAGGTTGTTGCGGCGAAATACGGTAACCTCTTTGATATGTATAACAAAATCAAAGACACCAATCCGTACAAGAGTCCGATGATGATCTACCCGGCAGTTCACTACACCATGGGTGGAATCTGGGTTGATTACAACTTAATGACTTCAGTTAAGGGTCTTTATGCACTAGGAGAGGCGAACTTCTCAGATCACGGGGCCAACCGCTTGGGTGCCTCGGCACTCATGCAAGGACTCGCTGATGGATATTTTGTTGCGCCTTACACCGTTGGTGATTACCTAGCCGATGAAATACGCTCCGGCAACATCGACACCAATTCTCCAGCATTTGAACAAGCTGAAAAAGAGGTTGTAGAACGCATTGATGCCTTAATTAACAACAACGGAACTAAAACCGTTGACTATTTCCATAAGGCGTTAGGGAAAATCATGTGGGATAAGTGCGGTATGGCGAGAAATGCCGAAGGACTAAAAGAAGCTATCAAACAAATACAGGAGCTCCGCGCTGAATTCTGGAAAGAAGTAAAAGTTCCGGGAAGAAAAGATATGTACAATCCCGAGCTTGATAAAGCTGGACGAGTAGCAGACTTCTTGGAATTGGGCGAACTAATGTGTCTCGACGCTTTGACACGTGAAGAGAGTTGTGGCGGACACTTCCGTGAAGAGTTCCAAACCGAAGACGGTGAGGCTTTACGCGATGATGAGAACTTCGCATTCGTTTCTTGTTGGAAATACAACGGAGAACCCGCTAAAGCTGAGCTCATCAAAGAAGAATTGACCTTTGAAAATGTTGAACTTAAAACACGTAGCTACAAGTAGTCTACGTCACTAAAGAACAGTATCATGAATTTAACACTGAAAATTTGGCGTCAAAACGGCACCAATGATAAAGGCAGAATGGAAGTATATCCCATTTCGGATGTAAATCCTGAAATGTCATTTCTAGAGATGATGGACGTCCTCAATGAGCAACTCATTGAAGATGGTAAAGATCCCATAGCGTTTGATCACGATTGTAGAGAAGGGATTTGCGGCATGTGCTCGATGTTTATTAACGGAGAAGCGCACGGACCTGGCCGCAGAATCACGACTTGCCAGTTGCATATGCGTTCCTTCAAAGACGGTGATACTGTAGTGGTTGAGCCTTGGAGAGCTGCTGCGTTCCCGGTCATCAAGGATTTGGTAGTAGACCGTGGTGCGTTTGACCGTATTCAGCAAGCTGGAGGTTACGTATCGGTAAACACCTCAGGGAATACCCTTGATGCCAACGCCATTGCCGTACCGAAAAAAGATGCGGACAGAGCCTTTGATGCAGCGACGTGTATTGGTTGTGGAGCCTGTGTTGCAACATGCAAGAATTCATCCGCTATGTTGTTTGTTTCGGCCAAGGTGAGTCAATTTGCCCTCCTACCCCAAGGAAGAGTCGAGGCCAAGGAGCGCGTACAGAAGATGGTTCGTCAGATGGATTTAGAAGGTTTCGGAAATTGCACCAATACCGGTGCCTGCGAAGTCGAATGTCCGGTTGGCATCAGTCTTGAGAATATCGCCAGAATGAATCGCGAATATTTATCTGCAAGTTTAGCCAGCGCAGAATAAGTATTTCACCAACAAATAAAGCAAATCCCGATACTTGATACCCGTCAAGATATCGGGATTTTCTTTTACCACAAAATTTCCTCATTTTGAAAAGTTTATCTATCTTTGCACCCCTTTTTGGAGAGCTTGGTTGATCCAAAAAGGTAGTTAATTACAAAGTGTAATACTCTCTGTAATCCATACTCGTAAATCAACCGTGGTTATTAGAGATACAAATTTTCATCTTCAATGTCTGAAGAAAACAAAAACGAGGTAGAAGTAGAAGTAACAAATACTGCTGCAGAAACCAATCAAACCGAGGCTGCTGCCGAAGAAAAAACTGCCCGTAAAACCATCAAAGAAAAGAAGGAAGAGGCGGTTGATGTTGAGGCTGCTGAGCAAGCTGAAACCAAAGAAAAGCAATCTGAAGAAATTACTCCGGTAGTTGAAGAGGCTGCGGAATTTGACTGGGAAGAATTTGAAACCGGTTTAAATTCACTTTCACGTGGTCAAAGAGAAGAATTGACTAAAATGTACGAAGAAACCATCAGTCCTTCATTAGAAGGAGAAGTGGTAAGCGGAAAAGTCGTTCAAATCTCTGATCGTGAAGCCATCATCGACATCGGATCAAAATCTGAGGGCGTTATCTCCATGAACGAATTTCGTTACAATCCTGATTTAAAGGAAGGTGATGAAGTTGAAGTTTTGGTTGATCAACAAGAAGACAAAAACGGACAATTGGTATTATCACACCGCAAAGCGCGTTCCATCAAAGCATGGGATCGCGTTAATGAGGCACACGATACCGAGCAAATTGTTACCGGTTACGTTAAGTGTCGTACCAAAGGTGGTATGATTGTCGACGTATTTGGAATCGAGGCCTTCTTGCCAGGTTCACAAATCGACGTTCGTCCGATCAAGGATTACGACATCTACGTAGATAAAACAATGGAATTCAAGATT
Source organism: Flavobacteriales bacterium (assembly GCA_007693635.1). Taxonomy (GTDB): domain Bacteria; phylum Bacteroidota; class Bacteroidia; order Flavobacteriales; family Schleiferiaceae; genus CSBr16-58. The sequence goes on from REDE01000118.1 coordinate 17,007, forward strand.
GTTAAAATCAATCACGAATTTAAAAACGTTGTTGTTTCTCACAAGGCGCTTATTGAAGCTGACTTGGAAGAACAGAAAAAAGAAATCATCTCCAAATTGGAGAAAGGTCAGGTTATCGAAGGTGTGGTTAAAAACATCACTTCTTACGGTGTATTTATCGACCTTGGAGGTATTGATGGTCTTGTACACATCACCGACCTTAGCTGGAGTCGCATCAACCATCCAAGTGAGGTTGTGGAGATCGATCAGAAAATCAATGTGGTTATTCTCGATTTCGACGAAGCAAAAACTCGTATTCAATTAGGTTTGAAGCAGCTTGAAGCGCATCCATGGGACGCTCTTGACGGAGACCTTAAAGAAGGTGATGTCATCAAAGGTAAAGTAGTAGTTATTGCTGATTACGGTGCTTTTGTAGAGGTTATTCCTGGTGTGGAAGGTTTAATTCACGTTAGCGAAATGAGCTGGTCTACGCATTTACGTAGCGCGCAAGACTTCGTGAAAGTTGGCGACGAAGTAGAAGCAGTCGTTCTAACCCTTGACCGTGATGATCGTAAAATGTCTCTAGGTATCAAACAACTTTCTGTTGATCCTTGGACCGACATTACTACCAAATATCCACTTGGATCTAAGCATACTGGAAAAGTTCGCAACTTCACCAACTTCGGAGTATTCCTCGAATTGGAAGAAGGTATTGATGGACTTATCCACATCTCTGATTTAAGCTGGACGAAGAAGGTTAAGCATCCAAGTGACTTTACGCATATTGGCGCACAACTTGAAGTTGTTGTTCTAGACATCGACGAAGAAAACCGTCGTTTGAGCTTAGGCCACAAGCAAGTTGAAGACAATCCGTGGGAGACTTACGAAACACTTCTTGAAGAAGGCAGCACACTTTCAGGTAAAGTTGCCGAGATCGTTGACAAAGGGGCTAACATTCTCATCGAAAACATCGGTGTTGAAGCCTTCTGCCCTGCACGTCACATGGTTAAAGAAGACGGTTCAAAAATCGCGAAGGATGAAGTCATTGACTTTGTTGTGCTAGAATTTAAGCGTGATGCAAGAAGAGTTCTTGTGTCTCATACGCAAATTCATAAGCAAATTGAAGCTAAGAACAACGAAGAGGAAGTTAAAGCTACCGGCAAAGCTGTTAAGCGAGTTCAAAATAAAGTGGAGAAAACCACTCTTGGAGACCTCGACGCTCTGTCGCAGTTGAAAGCAGACTTAGAGGATGGCGAGAACGCCTAATTAGGTTCATTCATATAGAAGATTAAGCGACTCCTAGGGGTCGCTTTTTTTATGTCTATAAAGGAACTCAGGAGGACATTAATAAAGTCAGCCAACAAGAGCCTGAGTCTATCCCTTCTACACCTTAATGACCGATATATTAGGGTAAAAGAGCCAATTAAAGCAACGTATACCGCAATACTAAAGGTCGACTTAGAAATGTACCAGCGACATGCCCGGAGCTCCAGAGAGCGATCATGATGAATAGAGAAGAGTAAAAAAACAAAAAGGCCACCCCGCAAGAGGTGACCTTTAAAAATATCTAGGTTCGAAAAATTAAAACTTCTCGTCGTCGTTACCATAGCCATAACCGTAGCCATAGCCATAGCCGTAACCATAACCGTAACCATAGCCATATCCGTAACCATATCCGTAACCATATCCGTAACCAATGGCTCCTTTCTTAGGAGCAAAGTCATTGACTACAAAAGCTAAGCGAGTTTTACTTTCCTTACTGGCAATATCGCGAATCAATTGAAGCATTGGCATCTCAGTATAATTTGCACGCGCAGTATATAAAGTTGTACCAACCTTTGGTATAACTTCTAAAGTATCGCTTACCATCAACAAAGGCGCTGAGTCAATAATTATAAAATCAAATAATTTTTCAAGACCAGAAAGAACCTCTTCAAAAACATCGCTTTGTAGAAGCTCGCTAGGGAATGGAGGGATAACACCAGCAGGAATTACTGACAAACCCTCAATTTCGGTAGTATTTATCGCCTCATTAAGGGTATTCTGCCGCAACAATACACTAGATAAACCAACATCATTAGAAATATTAAAGTCTAAGTAAATTTTTGGTTTACGCAAATCCGCACCTACAAGAACTACATTATTTCCTGCCTGGGCTAATGAAATAGCTAGGTTAGTCGCAATAAATGTCTTCCCCTCACTAGATACAGAGCTAGTAACTAAAATACGCTTTTGTATACCCTCTGGTTGATTTCCAATAATCAGTTTTAAGTTTGAACGCAGAGCCCTAAATGATTCGGAGATGCTGCTGTTTGGACGCTTCTTAGTTGGAATATTGTCGTCATGTGAATAATGACCAATTGTTGTCAATAGCGGAATGTTGTTGATTTCCTTAAGCTGACCAGGATGGTGCAATTGTGAATCTGTTAGCTCCTTAAAAGTAAAAAAACCAACAGGAACGATTAAGCCCAGCATAGCACCAATTACTAGATTCAGTTTAGATTTTGGTTGAATAGGCGACTTCAAACTTTTTGCTGGCTCTACGATCATAACATCAGCCTCAACTGCAGCCATTGAAATGCCAATCTCACTTCGTTTCTTAGACAAAAAATTAAACAACTCATCGTTCAAACGAAAAGAGCGCTCAATATTCATCAAATCAAACTGTGTCTTGGGGATACCACGGATTTGACCCTGCAAGACTCTGCGCTGAGATTCCCACTCTTTGCGCTTCACTTGTTCGGTTTCCCGCAAAGCTAGTAGATTGTCCATCAATAATTTTTGATAAATTTCTATCTGCTCGTTGAGTTGACCAAACTGTGGATTAGCGCGCTTCAAAGTAAGTTTCTGCTTTTGCATGGTAAGATAAAGAGTGCTTAGCTCATTGACTAAATTGACTAGTGAGCTGTTCTCGATTCCAGCAACTACTGGAGAAACTAGTTCACCTATACTATCCCGAGCACTTAATCGTTGCTTTAAGTAAGTATAATAACTCTCACGCATTGATAAAGCAGTTAGTTCACGCTCAACTTCAAATAGATGCTCGATTGCGCGTTCAGCCTCGCTCGACAAGTCAATTATCTGACGAGAAGTCTGAAAATCTTGAAGAATATCGCGAGCTACGCCTAAAGAATCTTCAATCTTATACAACTGCTGATCAATGAAATTCAGCGTACGAATCCCTTGCCCATTTTTCTCATTAAGGTTATGCTCAATATAAGTCTGCATGAATACATCCAAGTAACGCGAATTTTTTTCTTGATTGGTGCCCTCGATAGATAAGGTCATACCTGAGGATTCTTTGGCAGTAGGCTCAATCTTGAGCTTTTCCCTAAAAGCATCTACCAAAGCTATAGGACTACTTAATCGAACCATAAAGGGTTTATCCGTTCGATCACCAGAATGACTGGGATTGGGAACCAAACGGAAACGATAATAAGGAGACTCAACCCATTGCCCTAAAGTTATTGATTTATGCGGGGCAGCCCAATCTTCGTCTGGACCAGGTCGGCTAGTCTCTAAAGAAAAATTGTAGCAACCACCCGTCCCCTCAATCTCCAAGCGAAAATCATCACCTCCATTGGGAGTGAAATTATAGGTTACACCCAATAGCTGAACGTGGGTTGAATCAAACTCAAAATGAAACGGAATTTGGTTTCCGTACATTTCCAATAGTTTAAGACGACTCTGGTACTGATAAATAATATGGAAGTCTAACTTCCTTAATGTCAACTCAGTAAGCCGACGAGACTTCATAATCAAAATCTCATTCTCGTAGCGCAGTCGAGGATTGTAATATCCAAGTCCGGTCGCAATCAATTGCAAAGAAGAACCCTCACTTTTCTCGTCTTTCATCAACATAATTGACTCTGACTTATAAACAGGCGTTATTGTACGTGTGTAAACAAAGGCTGCTGTTACACCTACAGCCAGACCAATGATGATGAAATGTATATTGCGCAGAAGTCTACCCAATAAACTCTTAATAATTTGATCTTCCTGCTCCTGCTGAAATGGATCCTGACCCTGTGGGAAATTTGTATTCATTCTAAACTGCTTTCTATTAATCGTTCACATACAAAGACTGCACGTGAAGTAAATTTTAATTCTTTTTTCAACTATACTCTATAGGCTCGCAAACTCGATAAACCGGCAAAAAACAGAAACTACAGAAATCCATCGATTTACTACCTGTTAAGCAAAAGTATAAGTGTTAAGGTAGAAGCCAATAAACCTACCGTACCGGAAATTGTCTGGAATCCCGTAGTACCTACACCAAAGGTCTTTTGACGCAATGGTCGAACCTGAATAATGTCGTTGGGCTGAATAAAAAACAACGGATCATTAATGACCGCTTGATCGGTGAGGTCAACTTCAAAAACTTTATACCCCTCAGGATATAACCGAACAATTTGAACATTGCGACGATCTCCAACAAAGCCAATATCTCCGGCATAAGCCAATGCCTCAATGATGTTTACATATGGCGCCATAATAACGTGACGACCAGGCCTATTTACTTCCCCAACAATAGAAAAACGAATACCCGCTTGACGAACCCGAGAAAACACTGTTGATTCCTTAAAGTACAAAGTTAGTCGCTGATCTATCAACCGCTGCACCTCTTCTTCGGTAAGTCCCTCAACATGCAATGAACCCAATACCGGTATTTTAATATTGCCATCTGAATCGATGGTTTGACCCATTAAAAAGAAGATGAAGTCACCGCCACCTGCCATAGCTCCACCGCCCATTCCTCCTCCCTGCATCATTCCACCAAAATCGGCATCGCGAAACAACTTATTCGCTTCCTCATCCAGACTTTTGATGGTAATCATCAACATATCCCCTTGCTGAAGTTTGTACAAACTACGAGAAATCTTCACGTAACCATTGTCATCCAACTGAAGCTCTGAACCCTTATCTTGTAAATAAATTAATCGCTTTCGGGAAATACAAGAGGTTCCTAATAGTACTACTAGCGCGTAAAGCAGCCATTTTGATTTCAACATTTGGGAAAATTTTTAACGCGGCAAATATATGTTAAATAATGCTTTGAATGTATGGCAATTTTCAACTAAAGTGCCTGAACTTCTATAGCATGAGAAATTCAGGCACTTAAAGCATGAAATAAGCAAAGTATGAGTTATTGAATAATCACTCTGCGGACAACCACCGAGGACTCACTAAACATTCGCAATATGTAAGTTCCTTTGGGTAAATGCTGCACATTCAACTTGGTGGTTTCCCCAAGACGCTCCTGTGGAACCCGATGAATTACCCCGCGCAAATCAACCAATTGAAAGTCAAACCCAGGAAAACCCTCCACAGTTATCTGATCGTGTGCAGGCTGAGGATATAAACGAATACGCTCATTATTAACCTGTTCAACCGAAGTGGAGAGTGTTGTAGTTTCCGCAAACATCGCTATGTTATCGTAACGGTTATTGCCATTGGATTGATTGGTATTGCCCGACCAAGTGATACGCACCTTGAAATTCGGGTTGTCGTTGGCGGCAGCAATGGAAGTGAAATCAAAACTAAAAGTCTGATAACTCTCCGTAATACTTACCATACTCACACCCATACCCACAGTATCGTAATTTACACCATCTACCGTGTAGGCAACATTATTGAACAACATACCCGAACCCGAACGATGCGCATCGTACATCAAACTTACCCCACTGCACTGGGTCGTTGGAAGCTCAATGATAAGAGCGCGATCAAATGATGGATTACGAACGCGCAAGGCCAAACCAGGACCCTCACCTCGATGTAAATTCAATCCGCTACCAGGACTGAACTCATCCATAAACCCATCACCTGTGCCTACGTAATTGAGTGAAGGCGTAACGTTAGGAATTCTTGAATAATCTGCCGGCACCCCTCCAGACACTGTGCCGCTTATCCCATTGAAATGCCAATAGTGAATGAGCGCATCACCAGGGGCAGGACCCGAAATAGAAACTCCCTCTAATACGATATTGTCTAATCGATTATTCCCACTTGAATTGCTGGATCCATTGAAAAACTGAATGCGAACCATGAAATCAGGGTTATCATTCACACCTGAAATAGAGGAAAAATCAAAAACTTCAACCTCATAATCTACTTCCACAGTAACACTATCATTCAAGGGCGACGCATTTGACCAAGTTGAACCTCCATCTAAGGAATAAGACAACCATTGAGTGGCCGCACCATTATTGGTTCGCTTTACCGCATAACTAAGCTGAATGTCTTCATAGCCTACTGTAGGCAACTCCAACATCAAAGACCGAGTATTCGACGGATTGCGAACACGAAGTCCACGGCCATCAATCTGACCTTGGCGTAAATTTAAAGTATCACCGTCGTTTACATCATCCAAAAATCCAGCTCCAGTTCCTGGATAGGTGATAAATGGTGAACTCGGCATAACCGAAAAATCTGCAGATACAGAATCAACCGTACCGCTTAAATTGTTGAAATGCCAGTAATGAATAACGCTCTGTTGAGCACGCAACGTAAACAACGTTGTCAAAGTAAGGAAAATAGTAATGGAATAACGCATCGTTTTTGTTTGCAAAAATACACGCATTTAAGCGTTCGTGCGATTTTAAATCTTATTAAATTGTTAAGTAACTATGAGGCAATTCTCCAGATAAAAGTCTTATTTTTGTAAAAATTTGAGCGAATGCGCACGCTAGTTATTTGCAGTCTATTTTTTATCGGAATTTTTGAATCTATCGCTCAAGTCGGAGAGGTGGCCGGAACCGTTGTTAATGAACGTGGTGAAATCATAGCAAATGCACATATCATCAACGCCTCCAGCACAAAGGGAACCATAACTAACGTCAACGGCCGGTTCAGACTTTCCGCAAAAGTTGGCGACACCCTCGTATTTTCAATGCTGTCGTACTCGTACTTATATTACGTAGTCAAAAACTCTGATTTTAATAAAGACCAGCGATGGACGCTACTCAAGCAGAATTACCTACTGGATGAAGTGAGCATTTTCTCGTACGAACTCACCACCAACCGCCCAAGAACAATGCCGTTAAGAAAACCCACCGTACCCGATAACGAGGATATACGAGAGCCTCGCCTACCCGCTCCAGCAAGCATTATGGATCCCATGGAAGCACTCTATCAGGCATTCTCGAAACGAATTAAGCAACTACGCATTCTCGAGGAACTGAAAACACGCGACGCATTTGTCAGTAAACTCGAAGAAGGAAATAATCGGGAAATACTTCTGAAAATCACGGGAATGCCTAGAGATGAACTTCGGCCATTTCTCTTTTACTGCCAAATGGGATACGACTATATAGAAAATGTTACAGACTATGAACTCCTGATGTCACTACTGAACTGCTACGATAGCTACGTTCACTCAAGAGACATGAGAGAGTTTATGACGGATTACGAATAGATTTGTTGCGCTTGCATCGCTCACTACAGTACAACACATTCTCCCAATCACGAGCCCACTTTTTACGCCAACTAAAAGGCCGTCCGCAGGTCAAGCAATCTTTCTTCGGCAAATAAGGCTTTTTGTGCATATCCATTACTTGATTTCGATTTCTAACCCCCAAAGCATCACTATTGTTTTGGCCGCCTGCCGCCTTTAACCGCATTACAGCCCTGTACCTTCCGCATAGGCGGCACCGGGCTTTCCGCTTCTACTCCGCAGCCTTACTCATTCCTTTTACCATAATCCACGAACAGCTCCTTTGCTCTTCTCTCTACCCTAGTCCAGCCATTAGCGTCGGCTTTGCGGGGTATCCGCTGCAATCCCTGGCGGAGCGCCTCGTGCACTTAGCGCCGCAACAAAAAAGTCCGCCCTCCTGAGAATCAAGCGGGCGGACTTCACAAAAATTAATTGAATTTACTTGGTAATAACTACCCTGCGGGTAACGATACCGTCAGGACTATGCAAACGAATCATGTAACTGCCATTCGCTATATGCCCAAAATCATATTGCTTTTGGAACATACCCTGAACGCCGCGAACATCATCACGCATAATCAATTTACCACTCAAATCAACAATATCAATGCGAATATCCCCGGCTAACTCCATCTGATAGTCAATTACAAATCGACCGCTATTGGGATTGGGATACACACTTAGTCGAGATTGAATCTCAAATTCCACCACGGAAATATTCTCCGCCCATACCATCTGGCAAATGGTGTCGGATCCGCAACTGTTGTACGCAATCATGCAAACTTCAAAGCTGTCGGTTTGCGGGAATTGGAAACTCACACTGTCGCCCGTAGCGCTACCCAATCCAGCAAAATCCCACACCACAGAGTCGGCGTTCACACTGGTGTTGGCGAAATTCACGGTATGACTTACGGTCGTCCAGGTGAAATCAGCAACTACTGTATCGGAATTTAATACCGGAGTTACCGGTGTACGTATATCCGAGCAAGACTCTGAGCCGTAATGTACTCTACCTCTAAATGAACGCGGCGACAAAGAAGAAGTCCATGAACCCGCCTTCGTTATACCGGCTAGAATTTCAAGATCTGAATTTGAGCCTAAGCTAGAGCCTAGCGGATCGCCTGATGCGTACATTAAATTACCAGTTACTGGCTGAATATAAACTCCGTAAGTCTGACCAGCAATCATCGGAATAGGATTCGTTAGATTGAAGCGGACAAAGGTTGATGAGCCTTGTAAGTTAACACTAGGCACCGTTTCGTGGAGTATCCAAGAGGCCGGATTAGTTTGATGGCCTTGAAGTGACCCTAATTTGTAGTAGACCTGAACATCGGTTAAACCCGTACTTGCTCCTACTAGAGAAAATCCAGTTACCGAAAGGGTGTTGAAAATCACTAAGTCAAACATACTACCTCCATTAGAAGTTTGTGTATTCCCTACTGCTGTTGACTGGAGCGAATCCATCAAGTCATTAAAAGCAACGTAATAGGTTGGCGGTGTAATTGTACTCACTGTCAATTCATCACCTACATGAACAATATTTCCGCCAACTGGAGCGTCGAACCAGTTAAATAAAATATTTGGAAAAGGCATCAAACGCAATGTTGCCGAATCATCATTGGGACAATATTGATTGCTTAAAACACGAGGTTGGAATGGCAAAATAGCCAGGCTATCAACGGAAAGTGTATCGTTTCCTGTAAACTGATCGTTTACCAAACTAACACTTGACACCACGTTGATGTAACCGCCCCAATACGCATTGATTACTCCCATGGTTATGGTATCTACCTCCGTCTCTTGTAGATTACCCGTGTAGGTCGTAGTAAAGGTCTGGTTGATATCGCCGGTAATGACAACCGTAATTGGCAGTGAGGTAATTGGGAAGAAGCCGTTGTTGCGAATTTCCACCTTCACTTCCATTAAGCTATCACCACAATCGAAATACTCAGGAGACACCAAAGAAACAAGTTGCGCATCGTATTCGATAGGAACACAGATATTCAAAGGACCCGTCCAAACACCATAACCACCCGTAGGACACTTTTCGCGGACAAAAACACAGAAGCACTGTCCCATTGGCATAGCCAGGCTATAGCTCGTGTTGTTGGTCACTACGGAGTCTAAATTACCTATACCAGAACCGGGCACAAAACCGCAGGTATCCCATTCGATTTGCCACTCGTTCACGGCACCAAAACTCTGCCAGCTCAGGATGGCTCCACCGGGATATAACGAATCGGCAGTCAAATCAAATGCCCCCGTACAAGGTGCCGGGGTAAACTCATACGCGCCGGGATCA
>REDE01000158.1 GCA_007693635.1 Flavobacteriales bacterium
GTAGCTGCAGTAACTGTTTTGCAAATGATTAATAAAATCAATGGCAGACCATTAAGCCATATAAAACATGCTTTTGCAGGATAATCAATACGCTAAACGGGCTTTACAACAATACTGTACAGCTTGATACGCAATCGTAAATTTCAGAAATTCAATATCTATCTATCGCAAACTAGAGCTCGTATGATTTGAAAAGCAGCAAAAAGAACCATTAACAATAAAAGTGCAATCTCTACAGAAAACGTAGAAAAAAGAATGAATTTCATAAAAAGTTGTCTGAGCGTTAGTGTCTTTTACAGTTGGCAAAATTACGCGCATTTTATACCTAATTACCAGATTGTTGAGGACGCTTCTTCTCCTAAAAAATGAAAATCAGGCAATAGCAACACACAGCTATCATAGACAATCAATTAGCAAAAAAATAATTAAATAAAATTCTAAAAATAATGTGTTAACACTCACGACATCAATCCCTAAGCGAATAAATTTATTTATTGCGTAAAATTCTGTCTACAAAATAAATCAATGAAAACACTAAATAGAAATACCGAATTCCGGGTTAAAAACATAGATATAAACACTTTTTTATCAACATCAATTATCATACACCTCCGACATGTAACCTTCATATATTGGCATCCATTACTTCCGAAACGAAAATGAATGATTAACATAAAATCATATCACAACAGCGTATTTAATTTAAATCATGTTGACTAGCTAAAAATCAATGATAAAAAAGATGGGAAGACGTTGTTCTTAGACTTCTAGATTACCGCAAAGTTATGCTAAATAATTTTAAACTTGTCGAATAAAATCTACTCATAATTTAGTGAAATCATTGAATAAACATTTCGAATTTTAGGTTACATTTGCCATTATTTAAGTCATATCTCTGTGCGAATTCATCATATTTATCTTTCCTTTATTTTTCTTATTTTACCCACCTTATCATCCGGAACCAGCATGGACGCTCGGAAGATGGATTCCATATTAGGTGAGTCATTTCCCCGGCTTTTTAGTGACCCTGCAACCGAGCGAGATAACATGCTTGCGCTTTTGACGGCGCACAAAAGTGAATTACCGGATTCATCCCTGGCGGCAGTCTACAGTTTTTTAGGAGTAACTCACGGTGTTCAATTCAACTACGATTCGGCCCTGTTTTATTTTAACGCTAGTCTGGCCCTCACCAAGGAAAATACGGTGCAGAGCATTCGGGTGTCCAATAATATCGGGCAAGTTTATCGCAATTCCGGACAGTTAAAAAAAGCCCTTTCCCTCTATCTCGACCTACTTCCGCTTGTAGAAGAGATTGATCCTGGCTTTTTGAATTATATATACTCGAGTCTAGCTTCCATTAGTCGTGGCATGAATCTATACGAGGAAGCATACGAATACGTTCAAAAATCCATTGACCATGTGAAGTCTTTAGAGCAGACAACAGAGCTTGAACTTGCGCTGGAGCACCAAAGACTTGCAAATATCTATTTCGATTTAAAGCGCTACGACGACGCGATTGGTGTGTACAGAGAAATTCTGCCCGTAATTAAGGAAGGTGGCCGATTGGATGTGTACTACATAAGTCTAGCTAATCTTTCCGACTCGTACATGGCGTTGGAAGATTACCCGGTAGTTGACTCGCTATTGCAAATTGCCCTTGCCGGATCTATTGAAATGGATTTGTCAAAATACGAGTCCTTAACGCTCCAAAAACTGGCGGTATTGCATTTAAATCTCAAAGAATATGATGTTGCATTGAACTACGCAAGAAAAGCCTTTGAGATTACGGCCAATAACGAAAGTTACTACTACGCAACTATTCTCAGCACCTTAATTGATGCTCTGGTAAATAAAGGGAAATATGATGAAGCCTTTGCTCTAATCCGGGAAAATGAAGAATTTATTGGGGAAGCCGACGAAGCCTCGAATATTGAGTTTTTTAAGCATAAGGCAAATCTTTTGTTCGTCACAGGAAAATATAAGGAAGCCTACGAAACCCTAGAACTTGTAAACGAAACAAACCTTCTGCTTCAAGAACAAAGGAGGGAGTATGCTCTACATCACGCCATTGAAAGTCACAAAAGCGAAATCCTCAGCAAAGAAAAAGAAGTATTGCAAAAAAATTATGAGCTGAGTTATCGCAGACAGCTTGCCTTACTGATTTTAATTGCGCTAGCGATCACAATCATAGGATATCAGTATATAATCAAGGAATTAAAAAAGAGATCTATTAAGGCAAAGCTGGATTTAAGTAAAATTCAGGCTGAAAAACAACAGATTGAATTGTCCATTCTAAAAGAAAGACAAGACGTCAATCTTAAAATCATCGAGCAGCAAAAAATCGACTTACTTGAAGCCGCTAGTAAGAATAGTGTCATCAACAAACACCTTGCGGAGACCCTAGAATTGGTGGATGCGAACAAACCTTTGACAGAGATTCGAAAAAAGATCGTTAACATCACCAAAGAAGATCCGTATTGGAAAACGGTTGTAAAGCGTCTGCAAGCGACAGACAAGGATTTCTTTGTCCGCATAACCACGGATTACCCGAGCCTTACTCCCGGTGATTTGGAGCTCTGCGCTTTGGCCCGTCTAGGGCTAACCTACAAGGAAATTGCCGAGCTACTCAATATCTCACACGAGTCGGTATTTACCAAAAAATACCGCGTATCCAAAAAGATCGAGCTTGAAGATGGTGAAGATTTCCAGCAGTGGTTAATGCAGTACTAGGTTCTATTGGCTATGACCAATTAAAATGGTACTTACACGTATTTAATACGAACTTGCTGAACGAGGTCGGGGTGCAGACTCTTCGCTACCGGACAATTTAATCCGATATCTTCCAATTTACTGCGATACTTTTCCGGAATCCCTGCGGGCAATTGCAAATCAATTTCCACCGCGGCCACTCTTCGAGGATTTGAAGCCATAACTTTATGCACGCTCGCTGTGGTTCCTTCCATCGAAAAACCTGTGTTTTCTGCATAGATACCCATTACTGTGATCATACAAGTCGCCAGGTGGTTGGCCAACATATCCGTAGGACTAAAGGCTTCTCCCCTACCGTGGTTGTCAATTGGCGCATCGGTAATTACCTTTTCACCGGAAGCCAGATGCGTAGACTCAGTGCGTAAACTGCCTAAATACTGTACTTTTGAAATCATAATCTTAGTTTTAAAAAAAAAGGGAAGGTTTTTACACTTGTGCAAAACCTTCCCTTACCCAATCAGGAGAAAAATCGTGTGGTAGTTACACCAGTTCCTTTACCAAATCAGCGGCTTCTTTCAGCATAATTGCTGAATGAACTTTTAGGCCACTCTGATCGATAATTTCCTTAGCTTCTTCGGCGTTGGTACCTTGTAGACGAACGATGATGGGGATATTGATGTCACCAATATTCTTATACGCGTCGACAATACCTTGGGCTACGCGATCGCAACGAACGATACCACCAAAAATATTGACTAAGATCGCCTTTACATTCTCGTCTTTCAAAATGATACGGAAAGCTTTTTCTACACGAGCCGCATCCGCAGTACCTCCCACATCGAGGAAGTTAGCGGGATTTCCACCGGCCATTTTAATGATATCCATCGTAGCCATTGCCAATCCGGCACCATTTACCATGCAACCAACGTTACCATCGAGTTTGACAAAGTTTAGTCCGGCTTCACCAGCTTCAACCTCGGTAGGATCTTCTTCGCGCTTGTCACGCATAGCCGCATAATCCGGATGACGGAAAACTCCGTTATCGTCGAGGGTTACTTTAGCGTCAACCGCGAGGATTTTATTGTCGGAGGTTTTGAGTACGGGGTTAATCTCGAACAAACTAGCGTCGATGCTATCGTAGGCCGTGTACAGGGCACTTACGAATTTCACCATTTCTTTAAAGGCCGTACCGGAAAGTCCGAGGTTAAAAGCGATTTTTCGCGCTTGAAAACCCTGAAGGCCCACACGCGGATCGATTTCTTCAGTGAAGATAAGTTCGGGTGTTTTTTCAGCCACCTCTTCGATATCCATACCTCCTTCGGTGGAGTACATGATGATGTTTCTACCTTTCTGGCGATCGAGAAGAACCGACATGTAGATTTCGCTGGTCTCGCTTTCGCCCGGATAGTAAACGTCCTCAGCGATTAGTACTTGGTGTACCTTTTTACCTTCTTTTGAAGTCTGGGGAGTTACCAAGTTCATTCCGATAATATTTTCCGCTTTTTCGCGAACGTCATCAAGCGATTTAGCAAGTTTAACCCCGCCACCTTTTCCGCGGCCTCCCGCGTGAATTTGTGCTTTCACTACCCACCAGCTGGTACCGGTAGTTTCGTTGAGTTTTTTAGCCGCAGCAACCGCTTCTTCGGGCGTGCTAGCGACAATACCACGTTGAATATTAACTCCAAAAGAGTTTAGTATTTCTTTTCCCTGATACTCGTGTAAGTTCATTTATGTTGATTTATTTATTGATGAAATCCAAATGGACGGCAAAAATAGCGTTCACCGCTAGGATAAGCAACGGATTTTAGCTAAAAATTACCTAGGGTTCAACTTACTTTTTCTTTGGCTCCGGACTGGTCGATTTTTCGGTATTGCCAGGCTGTTCGCTCATCCATTTCGCTACGGTTGTGGGACAAACGTCTATGAGTCTTTTACCGACTTCCATACCTAGTGCGCGCATGGCTTCGGTATCGCCTAAGCCACCTGTTTCGCTGAACGCCTCTTCAATTTCGTCCATATTAGAAATCACGTAATTTAGGATACAGCTGGTGAGCTTTTTACCAAATTCATCGTCGGTGGTAATTTGAGATTCTACTTTCTCCAAGCAGCTACAAACGTTTTCCGCCATATTCTGAATGAGTTTTTCTTGTCCAAAGACATTGAGATTGGAAAATAAAAAGAGAAGTAGGGCGATTAGTAGGGGGCGGGATGTGGACATAGGGGGAATTGTTAATTGTTAATGGATAATGGTTAATTGTTAATTGTGCATTGTCAATTGTTAATTGTTAATTGTTAATTGTCAATTATTCAAGGGCCGGCGACGTTTTCGCCATGGGGTTGTGCGACCATGACGTATTGTCGGTGGTAGGCGAGTACGTTTGTGACGTATTGAACGGGTTCGTATCCTCGGCAGTATCCGTGTCGTACTACGGGATGTTTGTAGTACTTGGGGGAGGTTTTTTTGCGTAGCATAGATTCCACGTTATCGTTCCAGGTGAGGGTATCTAATTCGAAGTAAGCGGCGAGGCGGACTGCATCTTGAACGTGACCGAGTCCGGCATTGTATGAAGCCAATGCAAATTTAATCGCCTCGGACGAATCATTGGTGCGTTCTTCCCAGAAATCGACTAAATACTTTAAAAATCCTGCACCGGCACGAATATTCATTTCCGGATTGAGCAGTAGTGATTCTTCCGTTCCAAAGCGCGCGGCGGTGTTGGGCAGCAATTGCATGAGTCCAACTGCACCAAATGCTGATCGAGCTTCAGCGTTGAATTTGCTTTCTTGAAAAGATAATGCTGCGAGTAATTTCCAATCCAGCTGAAAGCGCTCCGCAGCCGACTGAAAATACGAATCGTAAGGAGAAATCGACCCACCCCTACTCAGGTTATAGGACGACTGCATATCGCGCAGTTTACTTCGCGTAGGATGGAAGTATTTTCGATAAATAACGGCGAATTTGGTACTGTTTCGGTGCTCAATAATCCAGTCGCTAAGCAATTGCTGCAAAGTATCCGACTCCGCTCTGGTGGCCCAGCCAATCGACTGTCGCAGACTTAGCGGGGTATCGAAATGCAAATTGGGATACAAATGGCGGTACAGATTCGCGATGTTTTCATCAACAACCGTGTACCCGATAATCCCCGCGTCGACCTTTTCGATCATTTCCTCCACGTCCACGTCGTCGTCTAGAAGAGCGATGTTAATATTGACACCACTTTCCTCGACGAGATTCTGTAGTCGCTCATAGAATGCTGAGCGACGATGCACGTAGACTGTTTTTCCCTCCAGCTCGAGATATTCACTAACGATTTGGTTTTGATATTCCCTTGAGGAGGAATTTAGATTACCTGAGGGTTTTCGTTGGACTAGCATTTGGCGGGTGCGCAAGAGCCAAGGCGTAAAGTGAAGTCGGCGCGAGCGCTCACCGGTAATGGTAAGATTGGCTGCTACGATATCCCCTTTGCCCGCCATAAGCGAATCCATGGCATGATCGAAAGTCGGCATAATCTTCACTTCCAAGCGCAGATCGTGATCCCGACAGAACCATTTCAGCAGTTCATATTCAAAACCTCTGGGTTGTCCTTTAAATATGTAGTAGCTACTGATGCTATTATCGACTAGGGCAACAAGTTTACCGTGCGTTTCCACATTGGTTGGAATAGCGTAAACACTATCCAAATCGTCGGACTGA
>REDE01000109.1 GCA_007693635.1 Flavobacteriales bacterium
ATTATTTGTAGATAGTATCTTCTTGAACAACCAGCCTGCTCCAGCGGCATTGCTAGGAGCCTTCGGAATTACACAGGGAGCTACCAGTAGTGCAGACCGATACTATTTCATTACACAAGATCCATTGATGCCGAAATTAAGATCCAATGTTCTTAGCTTAAATCTTAATGCTAGCGGAACCGTCATCACAGGAGGAAGTTTCGATAATGACTTTTATAACACAATTAGCATTGAGAAATTTGGCCAAGAAATGCAGCCGAAATTATTCCCTAATCCCGTGAAGGAAGATGGCAGAATTGCGATCAGTTTCAACAAGGTATTGGACAAAACTCTTCGCTTGGAAGTATTCAACATGAACGGTTCGATGATTCAAACCTCTACCTTGGAAATGGGTAGTAATGAGTACTCCATCGAATTAAATTCAGCGGCTGCAGGAATGTATTTCTTGCGATTTGTTGATCAGAACGGAAAAATTGTCTTCGGCGAAAAAATTATTCGTCAATAGCATTTGATTAAGTTCAAATTATAACAACAAAAGGCGACTCTAGGGTCGCCTTTCGTTGTTTTAGAAACGCCATCATTAGCCTGCAGATGGAGGCATGGTGGGGCGTATTTCAATTTTTGAAGGCAATGCTCGTGGGTGAAGATTCATCAGATTCAAGATCATTTCACCGATATCTTCGGGCTGGATTTTCCAAGCATCACTCGCTTCATCGGGTGTGTGTCCATTAAAGTGCGAGGTTACCGATCCAGGCATAATGGTAGTGACACGAATTCCGTACTTACGCAGGTCTAGCATGATGCTTTGCGTAAAGCCCACCACCCCAAATTTTGAAGCGTTATAGGCGGAACCTTTGGCGAAAAAATTGGTACCCGCCAAACTTGCTATGCTGATAAAATAGCCTTGAGAATCACGCAGTGCCTCCCACGAAGCCTTGGCGCTGTAAAACACACCGCTGAGGTTAGTATCGATGGTTTCCTTCCATTTTTCCGGATCCATATCCTCAATGCTGGCAAAATACCCCAAACCTGCATTGGCAATGAATAAGTCGATACCTCCGAATTGCTCCAAGCACTCTTTTACACTGCTCATTTGAGAATCGAGCTTACGCACGTCAGCCTGAATTCCGATCGCTGAATCGGCTTGCACTGAATTTAAATATCGCGCAGCCCGATTGGCCGCCTCCTGGGTACGTCCGGTAACACATACACGATAGTTATTTTCTACCAAGACCTTGGCGACACCAAGGCCAATGCCTTTTGTTCCACCGGTTATAAACGCTGTTTTTTTCTTGTTTTCCATAGTATTTTTAAATGATTGTGGGTTTTTTAGTGATCGGTGCGATGCCTTCCATAAGAAAGACAATCGAGCGGACTAAAGGTTCGGGGAATTGTTTTGAATGCGTTTGGGGATGAGTTGCGAATTGAGGTTATTCTTACACAATCACCCCGTTATCTTTATACCCTAGGGTTCAATCAAAACTGTTCAAGCACTTCAATTCGCTTTTCAATTGGGGGATGCGTGGCAAACCATCTGTCCATACCGCCCATAAATCCTAGTCCCTCGTCTTTATTATCGGGATAATTATCGATAAACATTTCCTTTACATCTTCCGAATCGATGCTTTCGAGATGACTATTTCCGGAAATTTTACGCAAAGCCGAAGCCAAAGCACGTGGGTTTTTGGTAATCTCCGCGGCCCCGGCATCCGCCATGTATTCGCGTTTCCGACTCAGGGCAAAACGGAAAAGCATGGATAGAAAATAAGCGATCACCACAATAATCATAATGACAATGATCGCTCCTCCGCCTTTGTTGTCGTTCCCTCTGCGTCGGTGTCCACCGTAGAGAATAGAACGGAAGAGTATCTGCACCAACAGCGAAAATATACCGACGAAGATGATGGAGATAACCAGCAAGCGGACATCTCGATTTCGTATATGCATCAACTCGTGAGCAATAACTCCCTTCAACTCCTCATCGTCCAACACATTAATGATTCCTCGAGTGAGGGTGACGGTATAGGTTTTTTCCGAAAGGCCACTGGCAAAGGCATTCAATGCTTTGTCTTCAATGATACGCAATTTAGGCATGGTCATGCCCAATTCCATGCAGAGGTTCTCGGTTAAATTATAGACGCGCATATTGTCGCGTCGTTCCAAAGTCTGCGAGTGTACCGCGGAATTGATGATCTTCGAATGGGAAAAATAAGCGACCAAAAACCAGACAGTCGTAATTAAAATTACGTAGGGTGCGGCGGAAAAAAACATTACCCAAATGTCGTCCCAAGTTGCCGTAGAATCTTCCGGTAAGAAAGCCAGGGAAGCGATAGCGGCAAAGACTACTGCCAACAACAGCAAAGGAAAAGCAATAAGAAGCTGAACGGATTTCCTATTGTTTTGTCGGATTTGCGTATGGATACCTAAGTATGAAGATGCCACGGGTGAAGGGTGTAAAATGAGCGGAAATTAGAACTTAACCTCCGGGGCGCGGTCGAAACTCGCGCGATCTTCACCCAAGTCGAAGCTTTGCTGGCGCTGGAAGCCAAACATTCCCGCCAAGAGATTATTGGGGAATTTTTCGATGGCGGTATTGAGTTCGCGAGTAGCGCTGTTGAAAAAGCGGCGAACGGCAGCTAATTTATTTTCGATATCCGATAACTCTTGTTGCAATTGCAAGAAGTTCGAGCTTGCCTTCAAATCAGGGTAGGCCTCTACGGCTACTTTCAGTCCACCTAGGGCAGTGCTCAGCTGATTCTCGGCAGCAATTTTCCCGTCGATTGTCCCGGCACTCATGGCGGCAGTACGTGCTTCCGTAATTTTTGTTAGAACACCCTCCTCGTGCTTCATGTATCCTTTCACTGCATTGACCAGTTGTGGAATAAGATCGTGGCGCTGTTTGAGCTGCACATCAATGTCAGCGAAGGCATTTTCGCGGCGATTTCGCAAGGCTACCAGGTTGTTGTAAACACTGATTAAAAAGAAGACGATGACTGCTAAGGCAATCAGAAAATACATTATTGGTCCCATAGTGATTTGGTTTTTAGAATTCGTTGGCAATTTCGTTTTTGAGATAATATAAAGCCGCTCTTGTAGGCTCCACATCCAATTCCATAAAGTGATTAAGCAATTTCGTCGCTAATTCAATGGCGGGGGTTTCCGGATCCATTTCTTTCGCGATCTGGTTAATTTTTCCAACCACACCCGATTTGGCGCTAACCACGTAACGCCAGGCCTTATCGGACACGTAAAGTTGTTGAGAGACATTGTGTTCAAATTCGTTCCGAATGTTTTTGACTAAAAGATTTTGATACTGTCTAACCGTTAGTCCTTGAGAATTGACGCGCACTATGAGTTGATTGGGCGTTATTCGCTCGAGAAACAATGCCAAACGCTCGTAGGCCGCCATGCGTATCGGAAAAGCAGCTTTTTGTGTTTCTTTGCGTAAGAAATAAACGCGTCGCTTCTCTTCATTTTCCATGAAGTTATTTAGCATCATGTACGCTAATATCAGCAAAAATATTGACGGTAAAGCATACTTTAAAATCTCCAATACTACATCCATAGTGAGAACAAAAGGTGTTAAATTTTAGTGGTTCAAATATCGGTTAAAAAAACTTCAATACGCAAACAAAATTTTAACGAATACCTTTGCTGAGAAATTTTGTTAACTCCCGTATCGCCATTTCCCTCAACTTAAGTCTACATAATGCCGATATTTGATGTATCATAATGAATCCAAAAGCTTTAGAATAGACTCATTGAAAACATACTCAACTATTCAATAACGAATACGCACTATGAATACCCCTAAAAAGCCCAATCGTATAATCCTTGGCTGCATGTCGGGAACCTCTCTCGACGGACTTGATCTCGCTTTGGTTCGTTTTGGCGAGGAAAAATCCTTTGAACTCTTAGCGACTTTCCACATCCCCTACTCCAATGAAATTCGCGAACGACTTTCAAGTGCGTACACGTGCAGCGGATTGGAACTTACCGAAACCCATCAATGGTTTGGTGAATTTACAGGGAAAGCTATCCATGACTTTCTAAAAAAACACCCAGAGATTAAGCCCGAACTGGTTGCTGCGCACGGACACACCGTCTTTCACCAGCCCGAAAAGGGTTTTAGTCTGCAAATAGGTCATGGTTTTGCCACCGCGATGGAGTGTGGTATTCCGGTGCTTACCGACTTTCGATCGCGCGATGTTAGCATGGGCGGACAAGGTGCGCCCTTGGTTCCAAGGGTAGAACCAGAATTATTCCCGAATTACCAAGCCTGGCTCAATTTAGGAGGTATTGCCAATGTCAGCATTTCCGAGAATGATCAAATCAAAGCATGGGATCTTGCGCCCTGCAACATGATCCTTAATGCACTCTGCGCGAGAATTGGATTACTGTATGATGAGGACGGAAAAATTGCGCGAAGTGGACGAATGCTTAGCGCCATTGAAGATTCTTGGAATGAACTCCCTTACTGGAATTCACCAGCGCCCAAAAGTCTGGGCCGTGAATGGGTAGAAAGCAATATTTTCCCCCTGTTTGAAAAGGGCGAAACGGAGGATTTACTGCATACCGCCACCCATTTAATCGCCAAAAGCATCGATCGACAAATCCCTAAAAATGTGCGCAAAATCATGCTTAGCGGTGGCGGCGCCTGCAATACCTACCTCGTGGAAAAGCTCAATGCCTTAAGGCCGCAAGGCTACGAAATACCCCCGATGGAAATCGTTCATTTTAAAGAAGCCATTGCCTTTGCTTACCTCGGATACCTTTATTTGGAAAATGAAGTCAACGTCCGCTCTTCTGTCACCGGCTCCCGAAAAGACCATATTGGCGGGGTGTATTACAGAAGTCTAAACGAATTATAGCCCCGTAATCTGAAGCTGTTTTTGGGCGCCTAATCGCGCTTTCCGCTGCAAGTCCTCGGCTAAAACCGCCGTTGGTGCAACAGCGGACAAGGAGCTCCTACCGTCGCTCTTGTCCGCTGGCACCAACTGGCGTTTTAGCCTCCGGGCTTTCCGCTGCAATCGCGGGCGCGGGCGCATCGGGCTTGTTTTAAATATTTGTGCCGTGAAAACTAAAAAGCCGCCTGAGAAAACAGACGGCTTTTTTGAATGTATAGCGGAATTACCGCCTTGAATATTCACTTCCACGACAAAAGAGTCGAGTCGGATCACGCAAGAAGCAATTTCTCACGAAGATTTCAAGTCTTATTTAGAAAACAAGAGTTCGCGGTACTTAGGCAAAGGCCAGCGCTCATCGTCGATGATTAACTCGAGTTTATCACTCTCGTAGCGGATACGATCGAAATACGGCTGAACTTCATCGCAATACGCAATGGCTCTTTCGCGCATATCTTCGATTTTATTGGCCTTCTTTCTGGCCTCAATCATTTCCTCGCGTAAACCAAGGATTTTAGAAATACGATCCGAAATTTCGGTGATCATTTCCAACTGTTCTTTGGCTACCTTTTTAAATACTGGCTCATCGAGTACACTTTTCAGGCCGCGAACATTTTCGATCAAGGTGTTTTGGTAAGCAATGGCTGTTGGCACAACGTGGTTACCGGCGATATCACCCAATACCCGTGATTCGATTTGGATTTTCTTGAAATACTCTTCCAAAAGAATCTCGTGACGCGCCTCCGCCTCTACTCTGCTAAGTACGCCATTGCGTTCAAACAGTTCAATAGAAGCCTTACTTACGTAAGCGTCGAGGGCTTTTGGCGTTTTAGGAATATTGCTTAGACCGCGTTTTTCCGCTTCATTTTTCCAATCGTCGCTGTAGCCATCACCTTCGAAAAGGATACTACGAGACTTACCGATATAGGAGCGAAGAACGTTGAAAATCGCATCGTCTTTCTTGAGGCCGGTTTTAATTAACGCATCAGTTTCGGCTTTAAAATCGCGCAACTGGTCCGCCACAATCGTGTTGAGCACGGTCATTGCCTGCGCGCAGTTCGCTGTAGAACCCACCGCGCGAAATTCAAATTTATTTCCGGTAAAAGCAAAAGGTGAGGTACGGTTACGGTCGGTATTATCCAGAAGAATTTCCGGGATTTTACCCACCACGTTCAATTTCAATTCGGTTTTAAATTCAGGACTCAACTTACCGTTCACCTTTTCCAACTCATCGAGTACTTGGGTGAGCATACTTCCGATAAATACCGAAATGATAGCCGGAGGAGCTTCGTTTGCTCCCAGACGGTGATCATTACTTGCTGAGGCAATTGCCGCACGTAAAAGATCGGCATAATCGTGTACAGCCTTAATGGTATTGATGAAGAAGGTAAGGAACATCAAATTGTTCTTTGGAGTTT
>REDE01000046.1 GCA_007693635.1 Flavobacteriales bacterium
AACAGGCTTTTTGCCCATTGCGGTGTAATACTCGGTAATTATCGACATGAGGGCACCAACTATAAGTCCTACAAAAATGGCAAGGAATACACCCATTTTGGTAAATTCATACCCACGCAGACTCATCGTTTCGGACATCATAAAATTTACTATGAAAAAAGATGCAAATACCGTCAGGATAATGGAAGACCAGTTTCCCATATTGAGCGCTTTCTGAACATCATCTTCTTCATTCTTAATACGAACAAACAGAGTTCCAACAATGGAAAACAACAAACCAACTCCCGCTATGACTAAAGGAAGTAGAATGGGTGCAATGCCTCCAAAATTATCATCAGAAACTATTTCTCTACCCAAAACCATAGTAGCCAAAATTGTTGCTACGTACGACCCAAAGAGGTCTGCGCCCATACCCGCAACGTCACCAACATTATCACCAACGTTATCCGCAATAGTTGCCGGATTTCGCGGATCATCTTCAGGAATTCCCGCTTCTACCTTACCCACTAAGTCGGCACCAACATCTGCTGCTTTAGTATAAATACCTCCACCTACACGGGCAAACAACGCAATAGACTCAGCGCCTAAAGAAAAACCGGCTAAGACCTCCAAAGCCTTTTCCATTTGTATTCCATTTACGTCGGCACCGGTGGAAACCACATACATATTGTAAAATATGATAAACAAGCCTCCCATTCCCAAAACAGCTAAGCCGGCAACACCTAAACCCATTACCGTTCCTCCGGTAAAGGATACGCTTAAAGCTTTAGACAAGCTGGTGCGGGCTGCTTGTGTAGTACGAACATTTGCCTTGGTGGCTATATTCATCCCAATCCAACCGGCAAGTGCAGATAAAACCGCTCCAATTATAAAGGAAATAGCAATAACAGGACTGGATGTTTCAACTAAAGTTCCTGACCAAGCTAATAATCCGGCAGCAACAATGGCAAAATACGTCAATACTTTCCACTCAGCTTTTAGAAAGGCCATCGCTCCTTGAGCAATATATCCGGCCAATTCTTTCATGTTATCATCACCCGCGTCTTGCTTGGTAACCCATTGAGATTTAACAAACATGACCAAGAGGCCAATTAGTCCCATAAAGGGAACGGCGAAAAGCATAATGGTTTGCATAATTTTGATTATGATAAATAATTAATGAATATTGTTTACAAAATGAACGCGCAAATGTAAATAACAATGACCATTTTTTCGATAGATTTTCTTAACATAAAAGAATTGCTAATGAAACCTACACGAGAATAAGCTTATCAAATAAAAGAATAACTGAAAGGAAACATCTCCTAACGGATACCAAAATATCACATTTTGGCTGCGTAAAAATCTAAATCCTTAGTTTGATTACCCATGGAAATGGGGCATTAGCATCGGGGCGATGATAAATTCCTATACCTATTCCTCCAATCAGACGAAGAAACTCTATTCCAAATTCCGTTACTGCTCCAGACTCTACCGGTAGTCCAATGTGAGCTCCCTGTTCTGGCGCTTGGCCATACATAAACTTACTCAAGAATACCATTTCAGGAAATTTGGTATTCCTTCTAAAAGCAAGTTGCTTGGTATTCCAGCTCAATATTCCTGAAGCGTATCGCTGAAACAAAAACTCGTTGAAGCCCACTGTTTCAAAAGCCATGGGATCTCCAATGGTTGAGTAGCCTATCCATCTATCTTCGTACAAGCGTAAATTCGACAGGGGAGAAAAGAGATATTGGTAAGGAGCTACTCCTTCGGTTAGCCCACCTTGAAAGCGCATGCTCAACACGCCTCGGTAGGGATTGCTCCAAAGAAAATCTACCTTTGCTTCAGCACGGGTAATGCTGCCTGCATCAACCGACCATTCGGGGATATTCTGCTCCAGCAAATATCTAAAAATCGGGTATGCAGGTTCCACCAACTGGCGTCTGCCTCTATTTTCCAAAAATCGCTCTCTAGGAGCCCAACGACCCTCGTAAGTGATATTGGTGTACGTGAACCCATTCTGCCAAAAGGCCCCCGTAATAGCAGGTTCACTAAAAAAATAATCTGCTCCTACCAAAAAGCGATTCTCTCTTTGCAATCGAATGCGATTCTGCCAAATGGAAACAGGATGAAACTCTACTTCCAAAAATGCCGCACTTACTTCATCAAACACATCCACATAAAAACGTCGAAGATTCTGGGTGTTTTCCAGCAATGTACCTCGCGTGCGTACTTGAAAGTTCGAACCGCCAGACTCCTCAATATCAAAAGAATATCCGCCTCGAAGCCAAAAAGCCTTTCCCAAACGAATACGCGCACCATACCCATACTTAAACCGCGAGTCACCAAAACCATATCCGCCAAAAGCATCAAATTGAATGCGTTTAGATAAGTTCTCGTTGGTAACTCCACCAACTCCCAAATACACGCCCTCATGTGAATTGATACGCAACAATCGGTTCAAATCGAAATCAAACTTTCCAAAACGCAAGTAGCCGTCCGCTAATGTGGCCAAAACATTTACAATTCGTTCAAGATTTATGCTCTCAGACAAACTGTCAATAATAACATACGTTGCAGAATCCTTGGATGTTAGCTCCTCCGTGCGATTTTGACTCCAAAAAACAGAATCACGCTTGGCCGCATCATCCGCAATACGTGCAGATATTCCAATAGGTACTGAAAAAGGCTTATCACGTTCTACCTCCAAATCGGTGAAATACGATCGAACTTCTCCGTGAACATATACGCTGTAGGTTACAGTCCCCGCAGTGTCAACCTTTTCAGATGATTCTACTTGAAGGCGATTAAACACTATATCGGCATCTAATTGGGTGGGAAACCAAACTCCATTTTTTTCATACAATTGGCGAATCTGTACTTCAAAATCCTGTCCGGGAATTTTTACCGGTTCGGCAAAAACAGAGCGAATGGCCATATCGGGCGTTTGAATTTGTATCCTACCTTTCATGGCCTGAAATTGCCTTCCCGGCTGTGGCTCAAATGCCACAGTATAAACAGTATCGCGCCCGTCATTGACCAATAAAGTATCAACCAATCGGTATTGATAGTAGCGCTCCATTCTTTTATTCAAAGGGCTCAAATATTCCAACCCCACCAAGCTAAAGGAAGGATCATAAAAAGTAAACGATTGCAGCTGAGTTGCAAAGATGGCAAACAAAGGCTGCTGAAAGCCACTGGTTCGGGTAGCTTCAATATCTTCTACAGCTTTGCCCGGTCGCCGGTATGTTCTGGTCCCAACCGATTCACTGAGAAAAAAGTCCATAGACGAAAGCTCTCGATAGTCATCGGTCCATGTTTCTTTCGGTGGTAATATACTATCTGAATAAATAAAACGAGGGCCTAAACGGAGACGGTTATAACTTCTACA
This sequence comes from Flavobacteriales bacterium, assembly GCA_007693635.1. Taxonomy (GTDB): domain Bacteria; phylum Bacteroidota; class Bacteroidia; order Flavobacteriales; family Schleiferiaceae; genus CSBr16-58. Next base: position 3,371 of record REDE01000046.1, read on the forward strand.
TCGGTATGATTTTAAGTATTCATGATCATTTTTCTCCCTATTCTCCATTACTCCACGAATAAGACGCAGAGCCGGATTAACTCCCGCCAAAACCGTTACACCCTCTAAGGTTCCCGATTTCACCTCCAAAGAAATTTCCAATTTGGTTGAAACGGAAGAAACATCTACCGCCTTTGGTTGATAACCAATGTAGCTGAATCGCAGCTTAACAGGCAAACGTTCAACCTCTAATTTAAACCTCCCTTCTAAATCACTTACCGTTCCCTGCCTCAACCCCACAACTTCAATATTGGCAAAAGCTAAAGCATTACCCCCATCAGAATCAATAATTTTCCCCTGAATTGTAACCTGACCAAATGAAATGCTGTGAAAAAATATACTTAATACTGCGATAATTAATGTTCTGTACATATTGCTTTAATTCTAGATTTCATCATCAAACACATAATTGATAATTAAATCGATTTCAATTGCTCCCAATAGCGGAACGGTAGAAGGCTGCTTGGTAGCCAAGGTTAAATGAAATGGGCCATGAGAAAGCACTTCAAACTCCCTTAGTCGATTACCCGTGCCAACACGAAGCACTTTACCACGAACCTCATAATCTCCCGACCCTAACAATGATATTGGAATGGGTACGGGAAAATTGACTACCGGAACATTGAAGTTGATGGAAGCCGTTAGAACATAATCCATGAAAAATGCCGAAGGAAAAAACTCCATGCTCCCCACAGGATCCTCAATTACCCCCCTACTGGTAAAGGGAATCTCAACACCTATTCCGGGATCGAAAGCTACATCAAAGGCGTACGAAAGATAATCGGCCTTCCAAGAACCTCGCAGTTGCTCCTCAAGTGTAGCTGGCAATGGTGGCGGAGAATCAGGAAGGATAACCGAGGGGTCTTTAGAACAACTCAGGCTAAGAATAAAAACGAGGGGTAAAATTTTTTTCATATACATAATTTGTAAAATAGGTAGCTAACGCCTTGTAAAAATTACCGGGCTAAACTACAAAAAATCTCGAATGGAAATAATGTTATCTTTTACTCTTTCTGGATTGCCAACCAACTCCTTAATTTTCTCTGCTATCTCCCTAGGACTTTTCAACTCGGCCCTTTCGTGATAATCAATAAAGCGATGGACCTCAGGAAATATACCTTCATCCACAGATCGGATTTGCTTTTGCATAGCGGTGTCGATAATTCCCGGTGCCAACGACCATATTTTCCACTCTGGATGTTCCGCAGAAAACACCGCACTCAAAGCGTCAACAGCAGATTTAGAAGCGCAATATGCACTCCATCCAGGTACGGGATAACGACCGGCTCCACTACTGATATTGATGATTTGGCCTTCAACACTAGGTGGACAAGCCTGAACAAACTTGAGCATCATGGCGTGAACCGCGAATACATTTACCTTATAATTACGGAGTAAAGCTTCATCTACCGGCAAAGCTTTTGCCAAACCAATAGGGTGAATGATACCGGCATTGTTTATCAAAATCACTTTAGATACCCCTTGAGGTATGGCGAAAGCAAAAGAAAACACCGAATCCTCATTACTCAAATCGAGTTTGATATGACGGTAATGCTCCTGCTCAATATTTTGATTTCGGGAAATACCGATCACCAAAATTCCTTCATCTTGCAGAAAGACTTCGGCCAAAGCTTTCCCTAAGCCTTGTGAAGTTCCCGTGATGTAAATGGCCGTGTGATATCTCAAAGTAAAAATTTTTTTTACGGTTGACAACGTGTGTGAGCGAGGCTTGCAACTTAAGCTATCGGGTGAAAATCAACAAGTTTGATCATGTAAATAACGGATTTTCAATTGCGTTCTTATATCTTTTGGTAAAGATAGGCATAACAAAGATCTCGGACTTTATAGACAGCCATTAATTTATAATGAATCTTTGATTGACAACTCTACCTAAATTCTCAAAACGCACCAAATACACGCCAGGACTCCAATTGGCTATTTCAGAAATGTATCGCACAAAAAATCGTGATTCTTCGATAATGCTTTCCTCGATTAATTTTCTTCCTTGTGCATCAAAAATCATCAACCTAGTTTCAGTGTTGGGGTTAATCATTGCCGCAATTGTAATTGCGCTGTTTGTGGGATTGGGAAATAATTCAATAACTAAGGTGGATTCGTCTGATTCAGAAACTAAACTATTACTTTCACACCCAAGAGAGCTAAGATAATTTTCCGGTAAATTGAAATATTCGCGAAAAAATGCCCGAATAACGCAAGGCCTTTTTTCGAAAAACTTTCGCATATTTTTCACGTGAAAGTACCATGCAGAAATATTTTCTCCGGGAAATTGCCACCTGTTTATGTGATCTGGCATCAAAGGTTCGTACAAGCCAACTAATGAATCAAGGATGCCCATCAAGCGTTCCTCATTAAACAGCGAAACAACCAACTCCTCATTTCTCTCAATAAAAAGATCACGAAATGTATCGTTGAGAAGTGCACTACGTAATAAAAGAGTTGACCATTCAGGATTCGGCCACGAAGGCCCATCTTCTTCCAATGCCATTCTTAGTGTATTGGCCTCGTAAATATCTAAAGTATTATCGTTGTCGAATAGTATATTTCTAAAACGACCCGTATCTGATTTATGCCTCCAAACGCTGCGATTATTTCCAGGCCAATCCACAGAACTGATGTAAATGCGAATGAGAAAATAGTCAATCATATTTTGGACATCGATATTCTCCTGCAAAAAATCAAAAAAACCTGGGTCATTGTAATCCGAAAAATCCCTTACTTGACGAATGAAGCTAGACCAACTATTTTCTTCAACCTCCTGAGAGAGAATGTTTACAGGAATCAGCTCCACCTCATCTTCCGGCACATCACGGGTATAGGAAATAAAATGCTCATCAATGCGATCTCGAATATTC
>REDE01000108.1 GCA_007693635.1 Flavobacteriales bacterium
GACTTTTGCCGCTTAACAAAATGATAACAATTTTGTAATGATTAGAAAACATTGGTTTGTGTTTATTCATGTTTTAGTAACAGTAATTAGCGCCGAAACCTTTGCAAATAATAACACGCCACCTTTGGCTCCACCGCCAGCAGATAGCCTAACGAGCCACACCTATCGTCCCACCAATTGGTACGACAATCTATCTATCCGAGGCTATATGCAGGTTCGTTATAACCGACTGCTCGAAACCAATCCAGATCTCGTTTGCGAACAGTGCGATCGCTCTTGGGGAAGAAACGGCGGGTTTTCTTTTCGAAGAATTCGACTAATCTTCTTCGGAAATGTGCACCCCAGGGCGTATGTATATATTCAACCAGATTTTGCATCTTCGATTGGAGGCGCGGGAAATGTTGCCCAAATTCGCGATGCCTATTTCGATTTGGCTCTAAATGATGAGCGAACATTTCGTCTGCGAATTGGACAAAGTAAAGTCCCCTTCGGATTTGAAAATATGCAATCGAGTCAAAACCGTATTCCTCTTGACAGAAATGATGGTCTGAACTCTGCCGTTGCTAACGAACGAGATTTGGGCGTGTTTTTTTACTGGGCACCGGTTGAAATCCGTCAAAGATTTGCAGATTTGGTAGCCAACAACTTAAAGGGATCGGGCGATTACGGTGTGTTTGGTTTAGGGGTTTACAACGGACACACGGCCAACCAAATGGAACGTAACGAATCACCCCACCTCGTTGCCCGGGCCACATACCCATTTAAATTACCGAGTGGGCAGTTCATGGAAACCTCCCTGCAAGCCTATCACGGAAAGTTTGTAGTGAACAGAACTTCAGCACAACTTGAGGGAAATCGCCGCGAGTTTCTTGAACAAAGAGCAGCCGCAACCTTTGTCTTGTACCCCCAACCATTTGGATTGAGCATGGAATACAATATTGGCTTCGGCCCCGAATATGTGCCCTCCTCGAACAACATTGAAAGCCGACCGCTGAATGGCGGGTATATGCAAGCCTACTACTATATTGAGCATTCTAAGCACGGATTAATCATCCCCTTCGCGAGATGGCACCAATATAACGGTGGAAAAAAACACGAAATCGACGCGCGAAAACATCGAGTAAATGAACAAGAAATAGGCGTAGAATGGCAGCCTTTCCGCAACTTTGAACTCGTTGTGATGTACACCTTCTCGAACCGAACTTTCGAGGATGGGCTAATCATGAGTGAGAATCCGCTCGGCAATAATCAGCGAGGAAGATTACTACGTATCCAAGCGCAGGTCAATTTCTAGTACATCGCAAATACGTAATGGCCTTGCCTTTTTCGCGGAAAAGCATCTCGTAATGCGTCTGTACAGAATGCAGTAAGTCCTGCTTCTGCGTAAGCTGGCGGTCAATATCAAAATACGCAATGTCAATTTTAAAGTCGGCATGATCCTCCAAAACGCCCAAAGTATAGCCGTGCAAAAACTCACTATCGGTCTTTAGATGAAGTTTACCTCCGGGTTTGAGCAATTTTGCGTAACGCTCCAACATTCTTGGGTGGGTAAGGCGATGTTTGGTTCTCCGGTATTTTATCTGTGGATCCGGAAAAGTAATCCATATTTCGTCGATTTCCCCCTCGGCAAAACAGCCTTCAATCCACTCAATCTGCGTACGCAAAAATGCAGCATTTTCTAGACCTTCTTCTTGAAGACTGGTTGCTCCGTACCATATTCGCGATCCTTTTACATCCATTCCTATAAAACAAGCGTCGGGAAATCTCCGCGCCATTGCTACAGTATACTCACCTTTGCCACAGCCCAACTCCAAAATGAGCCTTGAATCTTTCGCAAAATGATCCTTAAGCCATTTGCCTTTTATCGGTAAACCCGCAAGCACTTCGGCCTTTGAAGGTTCAAATACATGAGGGTTTGAGCGATTGTCCTCAAACCTTAATAGTTTTTTTCGTGCCATAGCGCAAAAGTACATACAAATTGAGCCTATCTTTGCTATGCGAAAATATTTATATCAAACTCACATAGACCACTCGTTTTGAAAGAAGAAAATAAAGAAACCCCCAACAAATCGTCGAAAAAAATATTGTATTGCGTCTTGAATTGGGGACTTGGACACGCTACGCGCAGTATTCCGGTTATCAAAAAACAACTTAAAAAAGGGCATACCGTCCACATCGCATCGGATGGCATGGCATTGATATTCTTAAAAAAGAAATTTCCAAAACTCGAATTTCACGATCTACCAGCCTACGACATTCAATACGGCGCTACGGAAAAAAGTATGTGGTGGACGTTGTTTAAACAATTACCAAAAATCCAACGCAGCATCAGACTTGAAAAAAAAATCATCGATGAGTTGGTTGATAAACATCATTTTGAGCGCATCATTTCCGACAATCGCTTAGGATGTTATCATCCTGAAATAGAAAGCATCTATCTCACGCATCAGCTAAAGATCCCAGAGGGCCTACAGGGAAAAATCGCCACCTATTTTCACAGAAAGGCCATTCGCAAGTTTGATAAAGTATGGGTTCCCGATGACAAACAGCACACTTTAAGTGGGGTATTAAGTAAATGGAAAGGTGCAAAAAAGCCTATAAAATTTCTCGGACCCCTTTCTCATTTGAAAAAAGCGCAACCCAGCGAAAATCCGGAAATAAAATATTTACTCCTACTCAGTGGCCCTGAGCCTCAGCGAACCTTACTCGAGGAAAAGCTAATTGATTGTTTGGACAATATCACCGAAAAGATTGTTTTAGTTCGGGGCACTAATCGTTTATTGGGGAAAACTCTGCCCTCAAATTGGGAAGTTCACGACATGATATTAGGCGATCCTTTGCAAAAATTGATTTGCAACTCTGCGTATATTGTATCCCGAAGTGGCTACTCCAGCATTATGGATTTTACTCAATTTGGAATTCGCCCCATTTTAATACCCACGCCTGGTCAACCTGAACAAAAATATTTGGCACTGCGACTACGAAGAAAGTACCGTACAAAAATTCTCAGACAGAAATACCTAGAGAAATTTAATTGGTCCAACCCATACGTGCCCAAGTTCCAGCCGATATTTGCTAGTCACGATACCCGGAACCGCGTACAAAGAAAAGCTTCCTCAAAAGCTCCCTCCGGCGATTAAAGTCTGTTCGATAAAACAAACCCACTCCCTGCGAGTACAAACCTGTCTGCTCAATAAGTAAATTATTCTGATACGATCGGTTGAATGCTTTAGCGCGCACACGCCCGTCTTCGGTGAGCATGACCTCAACCTCGACATCACCCGCCAATTGATTCTGGTTGGCTCCTAAGGGCACACCCACCACTCCGTTGATACTTACCCGATCTTCAAACAATCGTTGCGAGACCGCTACTTCAAATTCTTCCTGACTTGCACCGGTCACACCTTCTCCCGTATAGTTGATGGCAATATCGACAACTTTCACATAGCGCGACAGAAAGTTATTAACCTGATTGGCAAAAACATCAATGGTTGTATTTGCTAGTCCACCTCCTACTTGGGCATCGAGTCCAAGATCATCCGCATAAAAGGAGTTCAAGGCCAGAAGCGAAAATGCTTGCTGTGTTAGTCTATTGGGATCGGCAAATCGATCAGCGACTTCCGCAGCGATTCCGGGAGCTACATTGGGCAGTTTAATCTCAAAACCAATTTCAGGATTCAATAGCGGACCGTATAGTTTTAGCAAGAGATTTACTTCTGTGCGTACAGCGGCAATCGTTGGATCAGCAACGGCACCATTTAGCGAGGTTCGGGTTACGTATCTACTGGTAAGATCCAATACCGCTTCGTAGGGATCTCCGTTAAAGGTAATACTTCCACCCGGCTCGATTAAAAATCGCTTACGCACCAATCCACCAAGCGTGAATAAATATTCTCCACGATTGATTTCCAAATTTCCAAAAAGGGCAATGTTTCCAAGAGGATCTAGTGTAAAGCGAAGATTACCGCGCCCATTACCACGAATCGCCTCCCCGGTTCGTTGATCCATAATGATAATCACCTCCGCCTCAGGAGTAACATCCACATTGAACTGCAACGACAAGCCTCCTTGATCCGTTAAAAGATTAAGGGTTGTATCTTTTCGCTCAATATCTACATAGCGAACAAAGTCCACAAAACCCATCGGGTTCACCTCAGTTGGTCCATCTACCGGGATAAAAAACTGCGTACCGCGATTGGTTTTCACGTCAATAAGCATAACCAAATCACTGGTTGGGCCTTTGATGTCGATATTTCCCGAAACAAAAGCCTTTCCGTAATAGTAATCGTTGAGGAGTAAATTCGTATTGAGCATCAACAAACGATCCGCTTCAATATTGACATTCAAATTCCAATTCCGAAAACCCTGATGAGCCATATTTGCTTTCAGCATTCCGGTAGTTTGCTCTTCATTATCTCGAATTCGCGCACCGGGTATTCGAATGCTGTCTGTAGTAAACAATACTTGAGGATTACCTTCAAAATTATAATCGGTATTCAAATAGGGAATGGACATTCCGAAGTTGGGCAAACTCAGGGCACCATTCAATTTTGGAGACCGGAAAGTACCATTAATTTTCAACTCGCCGGTAGTAACCCCTCTTATGTTATCAGTAAACGCCGTGAATAGCGGAGTCAAAGGTGCAATGTTGAATCGCTGCGCACGCAAAACCAGATCCAGCGGGTCGTCGCTCTCATCAGGATAAAATCGCCCTTCGATCTCAAGCGTCCGCAATCTCCCGCGATCCAAATGCAAGTCCAACTCAACAAACTGCTCGTAGATATACCACTCCGAATCAACGAACAGATTACCGAGTCTATTTCCATTAATCACCAAGCTATCTATTCGCAAGTTGGAAGCAAAACGGGGTGCATCCAACAAACTTCCCAAGATAATTTCTCCCTCAAGTTCGCCCATGATTTCGTACCCGGAGCCTTCCCATAAAAAGTTGAAAATATCGATATAAAAATTCTCCAACTCCACCCGCAAGATTTCATAAGGTGAAGAAGATACACCTCCATTGACAATCAACTTTCGACCTTCGCTGTCAACTTCAAAATCGGAAATCTGAATGCTTTTATCTTTTATTCTCATGGTACTGCCCGGCATGATACGAAAGGCCCCTTCACCAATTTTCCAGTCTACCGGCTGTAAATGAACATCAAAAGCGCCTTCATCTACCTGAACCATTGAGCCTTTAAGCTGCAAATCACCTCCAATTTGTGGCGAGAATAAAGCACTAAAATCAAAATCAAGAGAGTCCAAAAACAAGTTCATCTTAAGAACAGGAGTCGGAAAGACTAAGCGACCAGCCCGGTACTCCTGCACATCCATATGCGTAAGAATTTGCCCCTGCTCTTCATTTATGGATAAATCCATAAAGCGCAACTCTTGATCATTCCACTGAATCAATGAACTACGTACATTTAGCTCTAAAGTAGAAGCCGAAAAAGCACCTTTAATTCGAGTATCTGGAGCGATATACCAGCCAGGAGCAAGTAAATCGGTAAGCAAACGAGTATCACCAGTTGTTGCTTCAATCTGCACTGTAGCAGGGAGGGTATCAGATTGGTGGCGACTGCTATACCGAGCTAGATTGTTGGGCACAATGCGAACTAAGTCCACCAAACCAAACTTCCCCCACGCTACTGCTCGAAGCATCTCCGAGTCGATATTTACATAATTCTTACCGCCACGTTCAAATGAGTTTAGGATAATATCTCGAAAAAAGTACACCCGTTCTGAACGCTGAACCAATACATCCGAAACGCGAATTTCTCCCACCCAATCGCCTTTTAGGTTTCTATCCAAGAGCACAAAAGCCTCCCCGGCAAAACTGTATATGGAGTCATTATCCACTATCCCAAGCGCAACTAAATTTGCATCATCAATGGTCGCTTTAAAGTCAAAATCCATTGCCTCTAAACCAAGGTGGGCTGATCCTTCAAACGCCAGTTTGAGGTTAGGATCATTAACGGAGAAAACACCACGAAATTCTTGCTGTCTGAAATCGCCATCAACATCGATATTTCGAAATGTATAATTTTGAATTTCCACATCCTTGACTCTCCCTTTGACTTTCGCATCAAATATTGAAGCCTCCAAACCTTTGCCGTCAATACTTATCTGAAAATTAGCTAAGCCCAGTTCTTTTTGACCGGTATAAAATCCCACGTTAACTCTTTTGCCTTTCAGCTCCCCCCTGTACTTTGCTTGCTTAAGAGGCTTGCCATTACCGCGCACCTCCAACGCTAAATCGAAAGTCCCCTCATTCGTATGCAATGACCCATTGGCCGTAAACGAATTCATCGTACCCTTGAACAATCCCGAAAATGTAAATCGATCAAAATAATTTTTAGCAAAAGCAATATCCTCATTAACAAGCTCTTTCATCAAAAATGAGAAATCATTGTATGTGCTGGAAAAGTACTTTAGCGATAAATCGAGACTGAGATTTTCGGGATCCGTTAAGTTGATGATATGAACATCTGCGCGCGCACTCGTTGCCCCTGCATAATTGATGCTTAATCCAGATCCGCGAAGATTCATCAAAGTCCCTTCGAGGGTGCCATTTACCATAAGTTCGCCCAAGCGAGGAAATGCAGGAACATACTTTCTCAACTCCTCACTATTCAATTTTAGATCATCGACGAGAAACTTCAGTCGAACCTTATTCATAAAATCCAGATAATCCTCATTAGACTTCACATCGAAATAAAGACTACCTCGCCAATTTGACTTACTCGTTTGAATAGATGCTTGACTCAGTGCAAATCCTTGATCTTTTTTATAAAAAAATGCTCCTTGCAAATCATGCAGTTCGGCGCGTCGTCCCAAAAGATGAAGTTCCTGAATGTAGGCGCCGATTTCTCCCGCGTGATAGTAAAAATCAGAGATCTCAATATCACCGTGTTTGAGATGGAACTGCAAGGTATCCTCAGCTTCTTTGTATTTCTGATAACTACCTGCTTCACAGTAGAAATTTCCAATTTCAAAGCGAAAATCGGAAACTGAATCGGTATTTGTTGGGGTGAATTTCGAAATAAATACCTGCCAATTGTTCAATGAATCTGCAGTCGGCAAAATCATTTTCACCCGAGGTTCCTTAAGATAAACGGAATTTAGTCTGAGAGAATTTTGCGAAAACCGGCCAATTTTAACTTTCAATTCTGGTGCAAAAAACAGCGTATCGCCCGGAACGTCGAAGGCGTAGACGCCGCGCATCCGAACCAGATTGGGAAATTGGTATCGGGTAGATTCAATCTGCAAATTGACATCGTAGCGTTCATTGAGTTTATCGACGACTAGAGTTGCTACGCGAGATTGCACCTCGGGGACACTAAATACGAGGCCTATCAGCAAGAGAATAAATACTAGTGCTGCAGTAAGCCACAAGAAAAATCCCAGAAAGCGACGAAAAAATTTAGCCATCATAATTACGAGATACAAAGCAAGAATAAAGCCTAAGGTTATTTATTTTGACAAAAAGCCGACTTTCCGCTTACTTTTGCACGGACAAAGATACTTCTTAATATAGTCCTAAGGAATTTGCGCGTTTAAAATAGATTTTAGCGTATGCATTTCCAAAAAAATCAACGAGCGTGTCGCAACCCATATATATTTTAGGCATAGAATCTTCCTGCGATGACACATCGGCAGCGATCATTAGAGATCGGGAGATTTTATCTAACATTACGGCCAATCAGCAAGTACACCAAGTCTATGGAGGAGTTGTGCCAGAGTTGGCGTCAAGAGCGCATCAGCAAAACATTTTACCCGTCATTGACGCAGCGCTGAAAAGTGCAAAAATCGAGCGTCGTGATTTATCGGCAATTGCCTATACAAAGGGGCCCGGACTATTAGGATCCTTAATGGTTGGGGGCGCTTTTGCCAGGAGCATGGCTCAAGCATTAGAAATTCCTCTCTACGGTGTTCACCACATGGAAGCGCATATTTTAGCGCATTGCATCCAAGAAGATGGCGTACAAAACCCGGATTTTCCGTTTTTGTGCTTAACCGTTTCTGGGGGTCACACCCAGATTGTGCGTGTAGACTCCCCCAGATCCTTTCAGCTTTTAGGAGAAACCATAGATGATGCTGCTGGAGAAGCTTTCGATAAGGCTGCAAAGATTATGGGACTCCCCTACCCTGGAGGACCCGAGATAGACAAGCTCGCACAGGAAGGAGACCCCAAGAGTTTTAGTTTTGGGAAACCTCGTATAGAAGGACTTGACTTTAGTTTTTCCGGTTTAAAAACCAGTTTTTTATACACGATTCAGAAAGGCCAAAAAGAGCAGGCAGATTTTGTGCAAAAAAACCAAGCGGATTTAGCGGCGTCGTTGCAAAAGAGCATCATTGATATTTTAATTGAGAAACTCAATAAGGCGAGTGTACAAACCGGGATTAAAGAAATTGCGATTGCGGGTGGTGTTTCTGCCAATAGTGGGTTGCGCGATGCGCTACTTAACAATGGAAGGAAAAAAGGCTGGAATTGCTACATTCCCCCAATGCGTTATTGCACCGACAATGGTGCTATGATTGCGATAACGGGATATTTTATGCACCAAAACGGTGAACTCGATAAAGGCGAAGAGCTCAGCAAAGCTCGCTGGGGGATATAAAAAAAGCCGTTATACTTGAAGTATAACGGCTTTTTTATGAGAGCCTGGGTTTTTAAAACCAAGCGTTCGTAAACAAGCTTTAAGGAGATTAACCTAAAGCAACGCGTTTGTAGTCAACGATATGCAAACCCTTTTTAACGGTATCAAGATACTTAGAAACGGTAAGTTTACCATCCTTGATAAAGTCTTGATCTACGAGTGTACTTTCCTTGAAGAATTTGTTAAGTCGACCTTCAGCGATTTTATCAAGCATTTCTTCTGGCTTGCCTTCTTGGCGGGCAAGTTCTTTACCGATTTCCAATTCCTTGGCAATGATATCGGCGCTAACTGAATCGCGATTAAGCGCTACGGGATTCATTGCGGCTGCTTGCATAGCGACGTCCTTAGCGGCTTCCTCTGCTTCTTCGTTCAATCCAACGATTGTAGCGAGCTTGTTATTCATGTGAATATAGAATGCTGCGTAAGGAGCACTAAGCGTCTCGTAAGCAGCGAGTTCAATTTTCTCACCGATAACACCATTTTGTTCGATAAGTTTCTCAGCAATTGTGATTTCACCGTCGAATGAAAGTGCTTTCAAAGCCTCTGCATCCGCTGGTTTATTTTCCATAGCGATATCGAGGATACGTTGAGTAAGACCAACGAAGTCTTCATTTTTCGCTACGAAGTCAGTCTCACAACTTACCGCAACGATAGCGGCGAAAGTATTATCAGCGCTGGTAGCTGCAAGGGCGCAACCTTCTGTAGTTTCGCGATCGGCACGATTAGCGGCTACCTTTTGGCCTTTTTTACGGAGAATGCTGATTGCTTCTTCAAAGTTACCTTCGGCTTCAACCAAAGCTTTTTTACAATCCATCATACCGGCGCCAGTTTGTTTGCGCAATTTATTTACATCAGCTGCAGTGATAGTTGCCATAATAGTAATTAATTTTAGTAGTTAACAAAGGTGCGAAAATAGGAAAAGGGACAATTTTTGATCATCCCTTTTCGCATTGATTACAATTTAATAACGGCCGAATAATTATTCAGAATCCGCCATTTTTTCAGCCTTTTTGGCTGCTTTATCGGTACCGCCTTTTTCTTTCTCTGCTTTGCGAGTAGTCAAACCGTCTTTGATAAACATAGACACGTGGTTCATTACAGCAGCGATAGATTTAGAGGCATCGTCATTTGCTGGTATGGGGAAGTCAACTTCATTAGGATTGGAGTTGGTATCCACCATTGCAAAAACTGGGATATTAAGTTTTTGAGCTTCTTTCACAGCGATGTGTTCGCGGTTGATGTCAACGACAAACAACGCTGAGGGAAGGCGACTCATATCAGCGATTGAACCCAATTGTTTTTCAAGTTTAGCACGTTGGCGATCAACTTGAAGACGCTCGCGTTTAGAAAGGGTTTCGAAGGATCCGTCCGCTTTCATTTTATCGATGTTGGTCATCTTTTTAATGGCCTTGCGAATGGTTACAAAATTGGTAAGCATTCCACCAGGCCAGCGCTCGGTAATATAAGGCATATTGAGGGCTGAGGCGTGTTCAGCGACAACATCCTTTGCTTGTTTCTTAGTAGCTACAAAGAGCACTTTTTTTCCACTCGCGGCAAGTTTACCGAGGGCGTCACCGGCTTGTTCCAACTTTGCAGCTGTTTTGTACAAGTCGATGATGTGAATACCTCCGCGCTCCATAAAGATATAGGGAGCCATAGCGGGATTCCACTTTCTTGTAAGGTGACCAAAGTGAACGCCAGCGTCCAACAAAGGTTTAATTTCGATTTTTTTAGACATTTTGATTTTGTTTACATTCGTAATGTACGCAACATCGGGGTAGCTTGAAAAACAAAGATCCCCAACATTTCGATACTAAACAATGAATTAACGTTTGGAGAACTGGAATTTCTTACGGGCTTTCTTCTGTCCGAATTTCTTCCGCTCTACCATACGAGGGTCGCGGGTAAGTAAACCTTCCGGCTTCAATACAACGCGGTTCTCAGGGTTAATTTCGCACAAGGCACGGCTGATACCAAGGCGAATTGCCTCAGCTTGACCGGTGATACCACCTCCTTCAACGTTAACGACTACATCGTATACTCCGGTATTTCCAACCAAAGCGAAGGCTTGTTCAACCTTGTAACGGAGAGTACCTGTAGGAAAGTACTCCTTGTAGTCACGCTTATTAACGGTAATAGCACCTGAACCTTCCTTGAGGAATACGCGAGCAACCGAAGTCTTACGGCGACCAATAGCATGGGTTGTTGACATGTTTCCTAAATTAGAGAGTTATGGTTTGGGGCTTTTGCGCCTCGTGTGGATGCGCAGCTCCTTCGTAAAAATGTACGTTGTGGAAAATTTTCCGGCCCAAGCGATTCTTAGGCAACATACCTTTTAATGCATTTTCAAGAACTTTTCTGGAGTTTTTGTTCATCAAATCACGAGGATTGATGCGCTTCTGACCTCCTGGAAATCCAGAATACGTAACGTACTCTTTCTGCTCCATTTTCATTCCTGAAAACACAACTTTCTCCGCGTTGATGATGATTACGTTATCACCACAATCAACGTGAGGAGTGAAATTTGTTTTGTGCTTGCCACGCGCAATGCTGGCTACACGGCTCATTAATCGACCTACGGGCAAACCGTCGGCGTCGATTAAGACCCATTGCTTGTCGACAGTCGCCGAATTTGCTGATGGGGTTTTGTAACTTAAAGTGTTCACGCCAATGAATTTAATTCGTTTCTAAACTTCTTACAGTCATAAAATAATGTCCCTGTAAAAGGGCTGCGAAGATACAACGATTTTTTGTTTCAACACAAAATATCAAAAACTTTTTTTAACACACTAGTTTTCGCCTTATATTTGTACTTTAAAACGATTAAAAACTCCCCTTTTATCGTGCTCGTGGTTTGTGCAGATGTCATTCAAATTTTCTATTTCGAATACAATTAGCTAAAATTTAGGTGCAATATAAGGTCGTGAAGCATTTTCTCGTACGTAAATTGCGGGGAAATTTCGCGAATAACGTTTTCCGATTGAAGTAGGACTCACATATTATTGTGGAAATCGTTTTTTAAATTTGAATGCACTAACTTGAACTTTTACTGAAAAATGAAGCTGAATTTAATTTCCATCATTACCCTTTTTGTACTGAATGCATTTGTAGCCTTCGGTCAAACACCCCATCATCACAACCACCAACACGATGAGAATGGGGTCTGCCTTACCGACGAATTTGAAGCTATTCTCTCCGCCGAAGACCCAGATTATATTAAGCAGCGCCAGAAGGTAGAAGCATACATTGCCGACTACATCGCAAATCACGAAGCGCAAATACGAAAGAACGCCGACGGAACAGAGTCTACGATTCACCGTATTCCTGTAGTATTTCATATTTTCCACGCAGAGACGCGCGACAACATCTCTCGCTACCAAGTAATGGATGCAATTCGCGTGCTTAATGAGGATTTTCGCAGGACAAATGAAGATAGAGTAAATACAAGAGCGATATTTCAGAGCAGGGCTGCGGATATGGAAGTTGAGTTCCACCTAGCGCGTGTTGACCCAAATGGAAATTGCACCGACGGGATTGTTCGTATAGAAACACCTGCGGCGGCAAGTGCGCAAAACAGCATTAAAGGCTTGAGTTGCTGGGATAATAAAAGATACCTTAACGTGCACGTAGTGCGCACCATTAATTCCAACAATCCTTTGGGTACCGTTTTAGGTTACGCTTTTTTTCCTCAATTTAACCAGGGCTGCATCAACGACGGAATCGTTATTCGCCATGACCGTGTAGGGACTATTAATACCTCCGGATCTGCTGGAAGAACGCTCACCCACGAAGCAGGTCACTACTTCTCCCTGCACCATCCATTTAGAGATGGATGTAATGGTGGGGATTTTGTTAACGACACCCCACCAGCTGATAATCCAAATTTCGGATGTAACCTCAATACAAATTCGTGTCCGCAGCATCCCGAACCTGATATGATTGAAAATTACATGGACTACGCCAATGACGTATGCACCAATATTTTCACCGTCGGACAAAGAGCGCGCGCTAAAGGTGTATTGAACAACTCCAATCTGCGCGGTGACGTTTCCAATCCTAATAATCTCCAGCAAGTGGGAGTAGTCGGAGGAAATGTTTGTCCACCTGTGTCCGATTTCTTTCTGCGCAACAATATTATCTGCTCAGGAGAAAGCGTGCGCTTTGTCGATGCATCCGTAGGAACCAATCCTGACGGTTACGAGTGGTCATTCCCCGGCGGAACTCCAGCTACCTCGACGGAGCGCTATCCTGAAGTAACCTATGCCGAAGAGGGCGTATATCCCGTTACCTTAAAGGTGACCAACAATGCTGGCTCGGACACTAAAGTAATGTGGAGAGCCGTTTGGGTAAAATACGATGACCCCTCCCCATTCCAGTCTTGGCTTATAGAAGATTTTGAACTTATTGACGTTCCCAATGGAAACTGGACAGTTCAAAATCTCGGCTCGCCAGAAGTTGAAATCGGTGTCACCTCCGACGCAGCGTTTTCTGGAAACAAATCAGTGAAATTTGGCTTTAACGCTGTAAAGGAACACGGGATTTACCGATTAGTAACGCCAAACATCGACTTAACAAGAGCCACTTCTGCACAATTAAACTTTGCTTACGCCTTTGCGCCCAACAGCGCAAGTTTTGCCGACAGAATGCAACTGAGAGTCTCTACAGATTGCGGAAAAACCTGGATTACCCGAAGAAATTACGGCGGAATGACCTTGCAGACTGGCCCGGTTCAAAACAATACCGAATTCGTTCCTGCGAATCCATCAGAGTGGCGCCAAGAAACATTTGACTTAGGTATTTATACTGCTGGAAATAACACCATCATGCTCATGTGGGAATTCGAAACCCGCGGTGGCAACAATTTTTACTTCGACGATGTAAATATGAGTGTTGTTCTTGGTACCGATCGCTTTGGAAGCAACGCGCTTTTTGAAGTCTATCCAAACCCAACGCAAGGCGAATTGGAGATCGAATTTCAAACTTTACAGGCTTCAACTTTTGTCTTAACAAGCGCAACTGGACAAATATTGTGGAGCAAAGAAGTGCCTGCCGCGCAGAGTGTCGCCCGAATGCGTCTAGAATTATTTGAGCAACTCCCCGCTGGAATCTACTTTCTACAGCACAAAAACGGTGATCATACGAGCGTTAAAAAAGTTATCAAGCAATAATTTAGTCACTTCGCTACTCTGAAACCCTTAAGATTAACATACTCTAAAACCGACTTTATAGTCGGTTTTTTTTTGGCATTGGGTATCTTAATATATATTGTAATTTCGCCCCATAGAAAAATACTAATCAACTATGAATTGGTTACTGGAAAATAAAACAGCATTGGTATGTGGATCAACGGCTGGCATAGGAAAAGCCATTGCTGAAACCTTTGCAGCATCAGGATGTCGACTCATACTAATGGCGCGCAACGAGGATAAGCTTAAAAGACTTGCCGATTCCCTTCCGCAAAAAGGACTAAAGCATTTATATGTGGTTGCTGATTTTCAAATTCCGCAACAACCAAAAAATCAACTGGAAGCCCTTCTAAGCGACAATCCTGGATTGGGGATTGATATTTTGGTAAACAATACTGGCGGTCCAGCACCCGGCCCGGCTCATACTTCAAACTCTCAAGCCTTTATCGACGCTTTTAGTGCACATTTGATTAACAATCATGAGTTGATGCAAATCTGTATTCCCCACATGCAGGCCAATCAGTGGGGCAGAATCATAAATATCATTTCCACGTCCGTAAAAATACCTTTACCAGGTTTAGGCGTATCTAATACCGTTAGAGGCGCAGTAGGCAACTGGTCAAAAACACTAGCGAATGAGTTAGGAGCTTGGAACATCACTGTTAACAATGTGCTTCCTGGGGCGACTGCTACGGAGCGACTTGAAGCGATTATTAATAAAAAAGCAGAAAAAACCGGGCGATCAACTGCGGAAATTTCGGAAGAAATGCGCAGTGAGATACCTCTAAATCGTTTTGCTCAACCCCAAGAAATTGCCGCTGCTGTAGCATTTTTGGCTAGTGAAAACGCCAATTACATCAATGGGATAAATATTCCTATAGATGGAGGCCGAACCGGTAATTTGTAAAAAAATTAACCACCATGCGAATTCTTAACTATATCGACGGAAAACTTCAAGAACCTGTCAACAAAAAATTCCTAGACAACTATCAGCCCGCTACGGGTGAGGTCTACGGAGAAATCCCTGATAGCAGAAAAGAAGATATCGATTTAGCCGTAGAAGCCGCTAAAAGAGCGTACCCAATTTGGTCGTCGATGTCACCCGGAGATCGATCAAAACACTTAATGAATCTTTCTCACGCCATTGAGAAAAATCTCGAGGAGTTGGCACAGGCCGAAAGTAAAGACAACGGGAAGCCCTTAAAATTGGCACAAACTGTTGACATTCCCCGAGCGCGAGATAATTTCTCTTTTTTCGCTACGGCCATTTTACACGAGGAGAACGCCATGCACGACATGGGAAAACACGCTTTCAATTACACCTTAAGAAAACCTTTGGGCGTTGTAGGATGCATTTCGCCTTGGAATTTACCCCTTTATCTCTTCAGTTGGAAAATTGCCCCCGCATTAGCTGCCGGAAATTGTGTGGTGGCAAAACCCTCTGAAGTTACTCCCGCAACAGCATTTCTTCTCTCCAAATTGTGTATTGAAGTTGGATTTCCCGCCGGCGTGTTGAATATTGTGCACGGATTGGGGCATCATGCTGGCCAAGCGATCGTCGAGCACCCCGACACCAAAGCAATTTCGTTTACTGGCGGTACAGAAACCGGTAAGAAAATAGCCGAAACGGCAGCTGGTCAATTTAAAAAAACCAGTTTGGAATTGGGGGGAAAGAACGCCAATATCATCTTTGAAGACTGTGATTTCGAAACCGCAGTCAAAACAGCGGTAAAATCTTCATTTGCAAACCAAGGACAAATTTGTCTTTGCGGTTCAAGGATTTTAATACACGAAAGCATCTACGAGAAATTCCGAGAAGCATTCGTCGAACAGGTAAAAAAACTTCGAGTTGGCCCACCAGATGCTGCGGAAACACAAGTTGGGGCTTTGGTATCCCTTGCGCATTTGCAAAAAGTGCAGCAATACATCGAAGTAGCCAAACGCGAAGGCGGAAATATACTTTGCGGAGGAACTGAAGTTCAGCTCAACCAACCATATGCACGCGGTTATTACTTAAGCCCCACCGTTATTGATGGTTTAGCCCCTAGCTGCGCAACCAATCAAGAAGAAATATTTGGACCTGTGGTAACGCTTATGCCCTTCAAAAATGAAGAAGAAGCATTGGCAATTGCTAACGGGACAAAATATGGATTGTCGGCAACCATTTGGACCCAAAACTTACAAAGAGCACACCGAGTTGCCGCGCTTTTAGAAGTAGGTATTGTATGGATAAACTGTTGGCTGGTAAGAGATTTAAGAACGCCATTTGGAGGATCCAAAGCCAGTGGAATGGGCAGAGAAGGAGGCCGATATGCACTTGAATTTTTCACTGAACCAAAAAACATTTGTGTTTGGCTTAATCAATAAGCTTAAACGCGAATTTTGAATTAGATCGAACCCGAGAACAGCAAAAAACCTTTGAACTTTGAAAGAATTAAACCTAAAGCCTGTTGAGAGAATCGAGGATATCACACCGGAGGATTTTTACCAACAGTATGTGAAGCCGCGTAAGCCAGTTATCCTGAAAAATTATACGAAAAACTGGAAAGCTATAGACAAATGGACACCTGAGTACTTGAAAGAAATAGCTGGTAGTCATCCGGTTAAACTCTACGGAAAATGGCTTGAAAATTCACCAACAGTGATTGAAATGCCACCGGTAAAGGAAGTCCCATTTGGAGAATACCTCGATGACCTAGCATCTGGGCAAGAATCTGACTTGAGAATATTTTTGTTTAACCTATTCAAACTCGAGCCTAATCTACTCAATGATTTTGAGTTTACTCCAATCATGGATGGTTACCTTAAAGATTTCCCGTACTTGTTCTTCGGCTGTGCTGGCTCTGATGTGAGATTGCACTACGATATTGATTTGTCTAACGTATTTATAACTCAATTTCAAGGCGTTAAAAGATTCACGCTTTTTGATCAAAGTCAGACAAAATACCTCTATAAATTCCCCTTTACCACGCACAGCGCGGTAGATATGCAGAATATAGATTTCGAAAAATACCCAGCACTAAAGCTTGCCCAAGGCTATACCTGCGATTTAGAGCATGGCGAGACATTATTCATGCCCAGCGGTATATGGCACTACATCGAATACCTCGATGGAAGTTATTCGCTATCACTGCGCACCCTCTCTCCTTCCAGACTAGGTCAAATTCAGGGTGCTTATAACGTATTTGTTGTTCGCAAACTTGATGAGTTTCTAAACAAATACTACAAAAGCAGCTGGAGCGACTATAAACTGAAGAAGGCCATCGAACGAACCAACGAAATCATCCAAGAGCGAGAAGCTGACGCGAATAAGTAATTTTGTGGACCAAGATTAACGATCTTCGTCAAATTATTTTTATTGACCAGCAGTCCATCATATTTAATCACTAAAACATAGTCATGTACGACAATCTTCAACCAATCATTGAGCAAGCGTGGGAAAACCGCAATTTGCTTTCAGATCCCATTACGATAAACGCTATTGAGTCGGTAATTGAGGCCTTAGATACTGGTAAACTGCGAGTTGCTCAACCAACAGCAGAAGGCTGGCAAGTTAATGAATGGGTGAAAAAAGCGGTTATCCTCTATTTCCCCATCACGAAAATGGAGACAATAAAGGTAGGTCCTTTTGAATTTCACGACAAAATCCCCTTAAAAGGAAATTATGCTGAAGCTGGCGTACGGGTAGTTCCTCATGCCATAGCGCGTTATGGAGCATTTGTAAACCGCGATGTAATCATGATGCCATCGTACGTCAATATTGGCGCTTATGTTGATAGTGGCACAATGGTAGACACTTGGGCTACCGTTGGTAGTTGTGCACAAATTGGCAAAAATGTTCATCTTTCTGGTGGAGTAGGAATTGGGGGTGTACTTGAACCTGTTCAGGCGGCACCAGTAATTATTGAGGACAACGTTTTTGTGGGATCACGCTGTATCGTTGTTGAAGGTGTTCACGTAGAAAAAGAGGCCGTACTGGGAGCAAATGTTGTTCTAACTGCTTCAACAAAAATCATTGACGTTAGTGGCGACGAACCCGTTGAGTATCGCGGTAGAATACCCCAACGCTCCGTAGTAATCCCTGGAAGCTACGTCAAAGAATTTCCTGCGGGTGATTTTAGTGTTAGCTGCGCACTTATTATAGGAAAAAGAAAAGAAAGCACCGACAAGAAAACTTCACTCAATGATGCTTTGCGCCAATACAATGTAAGCGCATAATTCATGCCCGCGCAGCATATCATAGGCTTTGACGCAAAACGTGCGTATAACAATAAAAGTGGACTAGGGAATTTTAGTCGCGACCATATCCGTATGTGCGTAGACCATATTCCCGAGCACCACTATAAACTATTCACGCCAAAAGCCGAAGAATCACTGGCGAATTTCCATCTAGGACTCCCAAATACAGAGCGCATCTCCCCTACCCGAGGAATGGGTAAAATCTCCCCTTCGTGGTGGAGGAGCTTTGGCATGATACCAGATTTAAGAAGACATGAAGTCTCCTTATTTCACGGCCTATCCGCTTCACTACCTGCGGGCATGAAAAACTGGGATGGGGTAAAAATCGTTAGTGTACACGACTTAATCTTCGAAAAATATCCTCGATGGTATAGTCGTGCAGACAAGATTCTTCATCGTAGAAAACTAAAACACGCCACAGATGTCGCGGATACCATCGTGGCAATTTCTAGGGAAACTGCTCAAGATTTAGAACAGCTTTACAAGGTTGACCCCAACAAAATTAGGGTCATTTATCAAAGTTGCCATCCCGCATTTCGCATCCCTGCGGAAACAAAGCTACCGCCCGGATTACCTGAGGAATACGTCATTTACGTAGGGAGTATCGAAGAGCGAAAGCACTTGGGGGAACTGCTACAAATTATTGATGACATTGGAAAAATCCCGATTATTGTTGTGGGGAAAAAGACTTCCTATTACAATAAAATTCAGCCTTTGGTTGAAAAGCTTCAACGCCGTGGTCTGTACTTTCACATGCAACCTGATGTAGTAACCCTAGCGGCATTGTATAAACATGCGTTATTTTCGGTATATCCATCACAAGCTGAAGGCTTCGGGATTCCAGTTATCGAATCTCTATTTTCAAAAACACCGGTACTAGCTGGTAGTTCGCCGTGTCTGCAAGAAGCGGGAGGCCCCGGCGGCATGTATATCAATCCGCTAAATATACCAGAATTCACCAAAGGTTTTAAGTTATTACTTACCCAATCATCGGTTAGAGAAAACTTAGCAGTAGAAGGTTTTGCGCACGTTGAACAATTTCAACCGCACAAACTTGCTGAAATGTGGAAGGAAGTCTATCGTTAAACTTCAAACCAAGACATTCTACGGCCAGCTCTTAAATAAAAGCGAATTTTTTTAAAAAACGCCAGAATCAAATATACAAGAATAGGAGATCCGAATGTAAGAAAAGATGTATAGATAAAGTACATTCGAATTCGATCGGCCGGAATACCAACTAACTGTCCTATTCTACTGCAGACCTCAAAACCAAATCGTTCGAAAAAATCGCGTAATGCCTCCATCTTTATCCTAAGGTTTCTTTAGTGGGTTTTACTTATTCAGAAATGAAAGTTCGAAAGTAAGAATTTTTTGTTGCTCTGGCAAATTTTTTTTCGTTCGATAACAGACAAAAAATTGACTTCGGGCTTTCAACTTTATCTTTGCCTACAGAAAATACGTGAAGCTTTATAAAACAAACGACCTTTTAGCATGCAAAAACTAACTCTTTTATTTGCGTTATTTATACTTTTCTCATGTCAAAATCCTCAGAATGAAAATCAAAGTAAAGAGGAGACCGCAATTGAAAGCAGCGAAGAAAACCCGCGTTTGGCCAGATTACAAAAAAGCATTGATTCCTTGTCGACACTAAACTTAGAGCGTCCCAAAGATATCGATATTTTACTGGAGCGCGCAAGAAAATACGTAGAAATTCCCAATCCAGCCTATGCGAAATCGGATGTTGATGCAGCGTTTTTTCTAGATTCAACCCGAGCTGATGTTTTATTACTAAGGGGTGAAGTCTACTACATCAGCAACCGCACGCGGACGTCTCGCGATATGTGGGAAAGATGTGCAGCGTTATTTCCCGAAAGTAAAGACTGCCGCCTTAGAATGTCTGAGCTATACTTAGCTATAGGCGATTTAGAAGCGGCACTAAAGCACGTTAATGAGGTTTTGAATTTAGAGCCAAAACACGCCAATGCGATTTTCATGAAAGGTGTGGTCGTTCGCGATTTATATGCTGACACTACCTTGGCTATGCAGTATTTCCAGCGCGCTATTGATTTAAAAGACGGGCAATACATTGAGGCTCTAGACATGATGGGGGTAATGCTTGCACACCGAAAGGATCCTCAGGCCATTCAATATTTTAAAAACGCATTGAAAATCAACCCAAATCGAGCTGATTTATATCACAAAATAGGTTTATCCTACACTTACGAGGAGGACTACAACGCAGCATTGGAGGCCTACGAAAAGTCGTTACAGCTAAACCGGAGAAACGATGAGGTTTACTTCAACATAGGCTTTATTCACATTACGCTAAAAAATTATGATTTAGCCATCGATAATTTCAACAAAGCACTAGAAATAAGAGAAATGGGAGTTAAAGCACTCTACGGACGGGGCTTTGCGTATGAGATGAGAGGCGACGTACTAAACGCTCGTAAGGACTATCAAAGTTGCTTGGGTATGTTTCCCGACTACAAGCCAGCGCAAATTGGCTTAGAAAGAGTTAATCGGATGATTGAGGGAGAAGATGTTGATTGGGATAATCAGTGATCAAACCATCAACGCCTAATTCGCGTAAACGCTGTGCTTCGTGAATATTATTCACGGTCCATGGGATAATTCGAGCGCCTGCTTCGTGGACATCTCTAACCATTTCCTTGGAAACAATGCTATAGTGGGGCGCAATAATTTCCGGTGTAAAAGCTAAGTCTACCCACTTTTCGTCTACACTTTCATTTTCATCAACAAGCAAAATCAAAGGTATTTCGGGAAAATATTCACGTATATATATCAACACGCGATTATCGAAGCTCTGAATGTAAACCCGATCTTCTACCCGGTTCAACTTAACTACTCCAAGTACATTATCCGCAAAAATGTGCGGCACAGGATGAAATCGATTATCGCCTTGCGGAGTAGATTTTATTTCTATAGCGTAGAAATATTCAACGGATGAAGGGCGTATTTTCTCTAGCGTATCCAAAACAGCAGAAAGCAGTGGCTTTTTAGCAGAAATCTTTTTTTGATCTGGAAAATCCGCATGCGCAATCAAACCGCATTCTGCCCGAGCGACTTCAGAGTATCGCATTTGAAAAATGTTATAGGCTTGTTCGGTTGACTCGTAAATTGGGTTTCGGTTAGGGTCTGAGCAGATTTTACTAGACAGCCAAGGCTCGTGAGAAACCACAACCAATCCATCGCCAGAGATCACCACATCCATCTCGAAGTGGGTAACTCCTGCTTTTGCTGCGGCAACGAAGCCTTGTATTGAATTCTCAGGATAGTGCCCGCGCCAACCACGATGGCCGTATATTTCGAACTCCTTTTCTTTAGGATTACAGCTCATTAAAGCTACAAGACTTAAAAAGCCCAGTAAAAACTTGCGCATTATTTTTTATATTTTGCTAAAGCCATCCAATCATCTTGGGAGAGTTGTAGTAAAAAATTCATCTCGCCGGCACCCAAAAGCCATTCGCCACCGTCTATTGTTACAACTTCTCCGTTGATGTATGCAGCGTAGTCGCTTAATAGATACGATGCCAAATTAGCTAGTTCACGGTGATCGCCAGGGCGTTGGAGAGGGATTTCGTTTACCACGCCTAATTTTTTATCAAGACCACCGGGAAATAATCGTTCCCAAGCCCCCTCAGTAGGGAATGGTCCAGGAGCAATAGCAACACTTCTGATACCATATTTAGCCCACTCAACTGCCAAACTGCGCGTCATCGCTTGAACTCCTGCCTTAGCCATCGCCGAAGGCACTACAAAGGCAGAACCCGTAGTTGCGTAAGTTGTTACAATATTAAGAATTGTTTTCCCCCCTTTGCCTTGGGCTATCCAGCGCTTACCAAGCTCTAAAGTACAATTCTTACTTCCCTTTAAAACAATATCAATTACCGTATCAAAGGCATTATGGCTCAATGCTTCTGTTGGCGAAATAAAATTACCAGCAGCATTATTAATCAATGCATCAATACCTCCAGCATTCTTTTCAAAATATTCAATTGCTTCTACTACTTCATCAACATTTCGCACATCGGCGGTATGGATAAAAACCGAGCCCCCTACATCCTGCAATAAAGCAGCCTTAGCCGCCTCTAAAGCCTCTTGTTTTCTACTCATTAAACAAAGTGTGGCTCCGAGTTCAAGTAGCATTTTACCCATAGAAAAACCCAAACCAGTAGCGCCTCCGGTAATTAAGACGGTCTTTCCTTCAAAAGTATTCTTTGGTAACATAGCTTGCAGCTGCGGTAGTGGATGTTTCATTATTGATCGTATTTTTACTGAATATTAAAATAAATGTCGAAATCTTTAGACAACAAATGTAAGCGAATTTGCAATAAAGTCCTATTAACAGATTGTTTTTTTAGTTTAGATTAACCATCATCTTACGCAACCAAACCCAAACAAGTCATTTTCAACAACAAAAACAATCATTATTCGATTTTGTTTGTTAATAGCAAAAATGCGAAATTATTCAAAAGGCCACTTTCATCAAAAAACATCACTTATAACCATTTACAAAACCAAGCGCAATTGTAATATTGTAGCATAATACTAGCCCTTATGAAATACACAAATATTGGCATAATAGTCACAATAATGATGAGTTTATCTTGTTCAAAAATGAAAAACGAAAGCAGCATCCAGGAACCCCGTGCAAAAAAAATCCCTCGCGTATTAGAAATCCATAATGATCAACGAATCGACCATTATTATTGGCTCCGCGAAAGAGAAAATCCGGAGGTAATTGCTTACTTAGAAAAAGAAAACAGCTATCGTGAAGCCGTTATGAAAGGTACTGAGGAGCTTCAGGATGAGTTATTCAAAGAAATACGAGGTAGAATAAAAGAAGATGACGAATCTGTACCCTACAGATTAGACGGATATTGGTATTATACACGTTATGAAAAAGATCAAGAATACCCTATTTATTGTCGAAAAATTGATCAAGAGAACGCTCCGGAAGAAATCCTCTTTAACGTCAATGAAATGGCAAAAGGCTTTGATTATTATCAACTTGGAGGCATAAGCATTAGTCCGGACAATCAAAAAGCTGCCTTTGCAGTCGATACTGTAAGCCGCAGGATTTATAGTATTTATGTGAAAGACCTGAGCACTGGGGAGATTTTCTCAGACGTAATTTCAGGAACAACGGGAAATTGTGTTTGGGCAAACGATAATAAGACATTATTTTACAGCGTCCGTGATCCGCAAACCCTTCGTGCTGACAGGATCTTTCGTCACCGAATTGGTGAATCTAAGGATACACAAGTATATTTTGAGGAAGACGAAACTTTTGTATGTTCCATTGGTAAGACACGTGATCGATCGCACCTAATGATTCATTCATCCTCGACAATGACTGATGAATACCGAATTTTGGATGCTTCAACCCCCAATGGAGAATTCAAGATTTTTTCGCCGCGCAAAAGAGGTTTAGAGTACAACACAACTCGATTTAACAATCAATGGTACATCATTACCAATGCTGATGGCGCGACTAATTTTAAGTTGATGACGTGCTCGGATAATGCGACCGATCATCAGGAGTGGAAAGAATTCATCGGACACCGTGAGGACGTGTTCTTAGAAGATATTGAATTATTTGACGACTATTTCGTGCTCGAAGAGAAATTCAACGGACTAACTCGACTACAAATCCGCAATTGGAAAAATCCCTCAACCGGGAAATCAATTGAAATGGATGACCCAACCTACAGTTTATATTTAGGCAGCAACCCGGAACCAGGAACCAATGATGTGCGCTTTGGTTACAGCTCAATGAATCAACCGGGATCGGTTAGATCATTTAACGTTAAAAATGGTGAAACAACAATTTTAAAAGAGACTGAAGTTGTTGGCGGATTTGACAAAACACAATTTGTTAGTGAAAGAATTTGGGCCACGGCAACTGATGGAACGAAAATACCAATTAGTTTAGTTCGCCACATCAACACGCCAATTGACGGTACAGCCCCCACTATTTTATATGGATATGGCTCTTACGGATATTCATTAGATGCCGGCTTCAGCATTGGTCGATTAAGCTTACTAGAAAGAGGCTTTATTTACGCCATAGCGCATATTAGAGGCGGCTCTGAAATGGGGCGCCAATGGTATGAAGATGGGAAATTGCTAAAAAAACGCAACACCTTCACTGATTTCATTGCATGTGCCGAACATTTAATTAATCTCAAATACACACAACCCGAAAAACTATTTGCTTGGGGAGGAAGTGCCGGGGGTTTATTGGTTGGAGCAGTAGCTAATATGCGTCCCGAATTATTCAGAGGTATCGTAGCGGAAGTCCCCTTTGTTGACGTAGTAACAACCATGCTTGATGAAACCATTCCTTTAACAACTGGAGAATATGATGAATGGGGAAATCCAAATGAAAAAGAATACTATTTCTACATGAAAAGCTATTCTCCATACGACAATGTAAAAGCACAGGATTACCCGGCTATGCTCATAACGACTGGACTACATGATTCCCAGGTTCAATATTGGGAGCCGGCAAAATGGATAGCGCTTCTAAGAGAAAAAAGAACAAATAATCTACCCTTACTCATGCACTGCGAGATGACTACCGGACACGGGGGTGCTTCAGGGAGATTCACTGCCTTGAAGGAGGTTGCTATGAAATATGCTTTTGTTATTGATTTAGCACAGCCACAATAATTTCATTTATTATCCGTTACAATTTGAAATAAAGTAATCCGACTCGATTACTTAAATGCCAGAAATCGGCTAAACAATAATTTACGTTAAGTAATTGCTTGTACATTAAAAAAAGTTCGAGCAAATGTAAAATCAATTACTTTTTTTCCTACTTTTGACATGTTTTAACATTATGACTATGCAACCAGAACAATTTAAGAACGATCCACTAGCGAAAATCTTCGCTTTCATGAGCAAGAAATACGTTGGAGTAGCATCTAAAAAACTTTCTAAGCTTGATTTAAAACGGTATTACTATGCCCTTTTAATTATTGAAGATGAGCAGCCCGAAATCACTCAGCAGATGCTAGCAGAAATGATGAAAATCGACAAAGTGAGCGTCTTTAGAATGGTGGATTATTTCTGCAAAAACGATATTCTGGAAAGAAAAGTAAACATCGAAGACCGCCGCTCACAATATCTATACCTTACCGCAAAGGGACGTAAAATCACTCCTCAAATACGCAAGGTATACAAAGAGGTTAATGCCATTGCTTTTGAAGGAATCAGCAAATCAGATAGAGAAATATTTTTTGAAGTCTTGGCGAAAATTCACGCAAATCTCGACGCCGAACCCAATATGGAAGTTAAAGTTGATTTGAAAGAATTAGGTGCTGCTAAACCTCGAAAAATCCTCCTTACTTAACCTAGATTGTTTTTTTAGAATAGCGGTTCAGTATTCAGCAGAGCTGAGCATGTTTTTTCAACATTATAGACTTGAAAGCGTTTTGCGATTAGTATCTTCGCAGACGCTTTTTTTATTAGGTAACGAACGAACAAGGATGCCAAAAAAACAGAACTAAAAAGCCAACAAAGGGGAACACAAATCCTTTGTTATTAGTTATTTTTCAAGTTTTCGGTCAAATGCACATACACAAAAAAAACCGGAGCTAGCCTGATTAGTTCATACCTTAAATATTTCACACTAAAATGCATTTT
>REDE01000080.1 GCA_007693635.1 Flavobacteriales bacterium
GTTGGCAAATCGAATAAAAATTTCGTGATTAGGACTCAAACTAGCACCTGGCAGAGGCGTAAAGTTGGTGCGAAAGGCCAGTGTGACATTGTAGTCTTCCATCAAATCAGCCATACCCAAACGAAATACTCCGTTCAACCCCGGATTGAGCAGAGAAGCATCCGGTCTTCCAGTAAAAGGCTGGTATTGAGGATTAAGAAATGTATTGTCGAATTGAAAGGTGAGTTCATCCTGCAGGAAAGTCAGAAAGTAATTTCTCCTCGGAGGCAGCTTAAACTCGCCAGCCTGTATAGGTTCTTCGATTTGAATGGTCCGCAAAACCGGCTTTTGGTCGTTTGCTCTACGTGCAATTTGCTCCTGATGAAGACCCAATTCGCGCAACACACTTTCGTCGAAAATGTAGTTGTAAATATCCACCTCATAATCAGGAGTAGCAATGGTTTCAAAAAACTCCAACTGTGTACTATCCAGTGATGGCTTATCATCAGGAATCCTAGAAGCCTCCGCATCGGACTTTCTCCTCGTTACAAATCGCTCTGGATCAGATCGATCAGCCACAAAAATATGATGACGACGATTGAAAAATAACGAGTAAAACATTTCGCCCTTCTTCGGACTTAAGGTCGCTCGTCGAATATTTCGGGTGAGGTCAGATACCGGAAAGACATCGTAAGTGTATTCGTAATGAGTAATGGTATCGACAAAGGCAATGGTGGAATCCATGACTACCAAAAAATCGTTGCGAACGCCGTCTCCCCTGCGCAAGAAATGAAGATATCCACTCCCCCATTCACTCGGTTGAATTTCGCTGATATTCGGTGTGTTAGTCACGCGTCGTAATTCCTGATTTGGTCCTTCACTCAGCCTATAAATAAACAAATCGAAGGCCCGATTGAAATCGTCGTTTGTTGCTCCCGGCTCCAATTGCGCGTCGGGTCTATCGGAAGCAAAGACAATTTCTGAACCTCCACGAATAAAAGCTGGCCACATATCCGTGTAATCGTCGGAGGTTAGAGCCTTGTAAGAGGTGCTTAAGATGGTGTAGAGATAGATGTTTGATTGACCATTTTTCACTGCCGAAACCACAAACTGTCGACCGTCTGGAGAATACGAAAACTGATTAATCTTATCCGAGCCAAAAAAACTCTTCTTTTCGAGTTTCTTTTTTTCAGTATCATAAAAATACAACCAAGTAAATCCATCTTCCTCGGTAACAAACGCCAAGATTCGACCATTGGGGTGCCAGTCCAACAAGGGGAAACTGCGGTCACGATTTTGTTCAATCTTGTATCCCCCCTTATAAATTCTCCTTCGGCGGTTGGTTTCTCGATCATGGACAAAAACTCGGAATTCGTTCAAATTATGTTCAACATACGCAAAATACCTCCCGCTGGAACTTACCGACAACTCCCCGGATTCCCGACCGGCTCTCAAACGGCGGAATTTTTCGCCTTCAATGCGATCGCCGCGCAACATGGTTTGGTATTTCCCCCGATAGTATTCCGTAAACAATTTAGAAAGCTGACCCATTTCCACGCCCAAAACGTACTGGAAAGCACTTTCGACATTTCGCTCAATGAGCGTCATGTAAAAAATAGATCGGATTACGTTTTTTCCGTAGGTCTCAGCTACAAAATGCCATAATGCATGACCTACCAGCTCCGACTCCTCCGGACCAAGACGATTGAATCGTTTGTAGGTTCTATTGGAAACGCCCTCGCGCACTGCCTCGTCAATTTCGATGGTCCAAGGTGTGCTCAGGTAAGAAATTAAGCCATCGATAAACCACCCCGGTAAATTCAACAAGGCACTATTGCGAATAGACTGCGTAAGATCGCCGTACATGATGTACGTGAGCATGACCTCCGCCAATGCCTTGCGAATTTGCTCTTCCAAATTTCGATAATCACCATCGAAATAAACAAATAATTTACTCCCCGCCAATCGAGTTGCACCCCCACCGTTTTGTGGAACTTCATCGATAGATATCAGATTGCTCTGCTTTAAATCCGAAAGGGTTGTGAAGACAATAACCTGCAAGCGATTATCAAAAGAAGCCTCCAGTCGACGCTGTAACGAGGCAATATTGCGATCTACCATGAGGGCAACCTTTCGGGGTAGGTTGCGATCGTTACCGTAGTAGTAAATATCAAAACCATCCATCCGGTAGACATTCCAGTCAAATTCGGTGTACTGCACCCGATTTTTACCAAATTGCTGTAGGGTTCCGTAGAAAAATTGTGCAAAAAGCGGACTGCCTAGCAAGACTAGGGCAAAGACAGAAATCCACTTTTTGAATTGTAACATACTATCTGATAAAACTTTATAAAAAATCAGACCTAAACAAAATGGTCGCCTTCCATGACGCGTACATCTTTTACAAAATCGCGAACACGTTGTTCATTGCTTTTCCTACAAATTAACAACGCATTTGGCGTATCTACAACAATAAATCCTTCCAAGCCTTCAATAACGGCCATTTTCTGATCGGAGAGATGGATGATGTTGTCCGCTGCGTCGTAGAGTAAATACTTTTTACCTACCACAGCATTGTTATTCTCGTCTTTCGGTAGGTGTTCGTGCAATGCACCCCAGGCGCCGAGGTCTGACCATCCAACCTCAGCCGGAACAACGAACACATTACGCGCCTTCTCCAAAAGTGCATAATCGATGCTTTCGTTCTCCAAACGAGGATAAAAATTATTTACTGCCAAAACTTCTTTATCCGTATCAAAAGAAATTTCATTTTGCTCAAAAACAGCTTTCATTTCGGGCAAAAACTGCCCTATGGCATCCATATAGGTTGGTACTTTCCAAAAGAAAATTCCGGCATTCCACAAAAAGTCACCACTATCCAAAAACACCTTGGCGATTTCTTCGGTTGGCTTCTCTGTAAATGTCTTGACCTGGTAAACTCCTTTTTGCTGCGCCGGCGAAACGTACTGAATATAACCATAGCCCGTGTGTGGACTATGTGGCTTAATTCCCAGAGTAATTAAATGATCATGGGTTAATGCGTAATCGAGGATTTCGTTGCAGAGCGAACAAAAAAGATCATGCTTGATGATGAGATGATCACTCGGGCAAACCATGACTGCGGCATTAGGATTCCGCTTTATAACCTTCATCATTCCGTAGGTGATGGACGGGGCTGTGTTGCGCCGAGCTGGCTCTACAATGATGTTATTAGGCGGGAGTTCCGGTAATTGTGCACGAACTATTTCTGCGTAGGCCGCTGTTGTACTTACCAAAATGTTTTCCGCCTCCACCATGCAACGCGCACGTTCCCAGGTCTGCTGAATTAGTGTTTTTCCAACACCGAGAATATCGAGAAATTGTTTAGGCAAACGAGATGTGCTTTTAGGCCAAAAGCGACTCCCAACTCCCCCGGCCAAAATCAGGACGAACTTGTCGTTCTGCATAACTAATTTATTTTGAAGTTACAAAAATAGCCACAATATCTTTTGGTTGGCAATAAAAAACCATTAAGATCTTGGGCTTTCGATATTATGAGTTATTCTAGCTCGCGCATAATTTGTAAGGTCGTTTGAACGTGTTCATCAGTAATTTGCAAATGCGTAACCATACGCAAGGCTCCTCCCCCCATTTCCATAAGTCGAATACCCTTTTCAGCCAAGACACGAATAACCTCACTAGGATCTCTATCGGTGTAGAAAATAACGATATTGGTTTGGGGTAGTATCACCTTCTGTATCCAAGGAATGTCAATAAAACCCTCCGCCAAATCAGTCGCACGACGGTGGTCATTGGCCAGACGCTCAACATGAAAGTCCAAAGCGTAAAGTCCGGCTGCCGCCAAATAACCAGCTTGTCGCATCCCACCGCCCAAGCGCTTGCGAATGCGACGAACGGAATCGTAGTCGGACTCGTTGACGAGCAACAAACTACCCACGGGACACCCCAAACCTTTGGACAAACAAATGCTCAATGAATCGTATAATCCGTGATGCTGATGGGCCGACTGTCCAGTGGCAATCAACGCATTAAACATACGCGCTCCGTCCATATGAACCGCTAAACCCCGCTCACGTGCAAAAGCCGACAAAGCCTGCAAATCAGCGATTGGATAACAAGTTCCCCCCGCCTTATTGCCAGTGTTCTCCAAAGAAAGTAATTTGGAAAATGCCGCGTGTTCATTTTTGGGGTTAATGGCATGCTGGAGATCCTCGACTGTTAAGCAACCATTTTCTCCGTGAACCAAACGTATGGATGCTCCTGCATTTGCAGCTACACCACCACCCTCATACCAATAAATATGCGAACGCGCCTCGCAAATCACCTCATCACCTTGACGAAGATGATGCATCATAGCAATTTGATTGGCCATTGTGCCGCTTGGACAAAAAAGACCCCTATCGAAACCAAAATGCTTGGCCAAACGATTTTCGAGTTCACGCACCGTAGGGTCAATATCAATTACATCATCACCGGTGGCTGCTTGCATCATTGCTTCCAACATACCGCGCGTTGGCTGAGTAACTGTATCCGACCTAAAGTCAATGTTTTGCATAAATATCTGGTGTTTATTCCCCAAACTTCATCCGTCATGCTTGGGGGCGTGAAGGTACGAAAAGGAATAAAACTATTAAGCCTGGTTAGGAGTCTACAGAAAGATGAGCGAAACAAAATCCTAAACCACTGAATAAGAAACGCTAAAAAACCATCGATTAAATTTGAGGCTTGCCGTACTGGTGATTTCTCAGGCTAAAACTCACAAAATACAGGAGCATAAAGACGCTCATAAAAAACGAAATTCGCAAAGCAAAACCATATTTCAGGTATCCGAAATCTGCGGGTACAAATGCGTACTGCTCGCGATTTCCGGAAAGAGGAACCGTCTCCGCAGTACCGGGGAAAAGTAACACAAAACCATCGGGATTCACGTAAACAACCGGACTGCATCGCTCGGCAGACAACTGATGAGCACGTGGCTGCATGAAAATCTCGGGGACTAAAACACCCCTGTTCTCAACGATATACATACTCGACGAAGCATCATTCACATCACAAATAGGCGCAGTCTTTTGCGCAATGAAGTGCGGTGTTAAAATCAACACGACAATCCAAAGTACAGATTGTCCGATAAGTGGTCGAATTTGTTGATTTTTGCGGTATGATCGAATGATTAGGTACGCGAATACATTGCTAAACATAAGCCACAGTAGCACCGATGAAGCACTAACCGCTGCTTTGCCAATTCCCAAATTAAGCTGAGACCCTACGGGAATAAAATTCCAATCAAAAAGAGAAAGTGCGCCATCGCCTAAAACGACAAAAAAGGGTAATATGAGCAGTCCGCGCTGAAGTCCCATTCGTTCCGATATAATTCTTGGCAATCCAAAGGCCAAGGAGAAAGCTAGGGTGTTAAAAACAATCCACTGGAGTGCTACGGCGGGATTTTGCCCTAATATCCACCAGCTCATGGCCAAGAAAAGAAGTCCGAAAAATGCCGGCAAAACCCAGAACTGTTTGCGTTCCAAACGAAACAACATCCAGAGCAACGGAACAAAAGCTACCGGTAATAATTGAGGCGCCCATAGCCATCCAATCCACAAAGCGATCCAAGCAAGAAGTATATGCAGCATTGTAAAAATCAAAGTAACGTGTTGGTGCCACCAATGGTTGCACGCAAAGAGAAAATATTTGAATACATCGCCACGCCCTGACTGCCTATGTCTGTAAGTGCGTAACTCACTCGAATACCCCGGTAATTAAAGCCCAAGCCCATACTAGGCATCCAGGCAGTACGAACATTGTTATTAAAACCCAGTTCACGTTGGAACTCGCCGGCTCCCATGCGTAGAAAGACAAAATCGCGGTAATCGAACTCCAGACCTAAGGATGGATAGACGCTTAAACCCGCTGACGAACTGATCAGTGCGTTACGCTCGCCGTCGAAGGTGAATCCGGCATTTAATTCGCTCAACAATCCAAAATCATCGCTGAAGCTAAAATGCTTGCCAACACCGAGAATGAGTTTGGGCAAAGAGAGTTCATTGGTTTGGTCAGGCATATCATTACCTGTCTGACGAAATACTTCAGCCAGCTCATCGTCTATACGAATATCCCAAGCTGTGAAAGTTGAGGTTACATCACGTATCACCGCAGCGTACGTCCACCCCTTTTTTTCGTACCGCGCACCCACATCAAATCCAAATCCGTAACCCTTGGCAAATCTACCCAAAGACCGATAAATCATTTTCACATTGGCGCCATACTGCAAACCCGGGATGCGCTGAGAGGCATTAGCGAGAGAGAACATAAGCGCATAATCCGCCGCTGAGAAACGTGTAACCCGATCGTAATCTACATTCCCATCGGCATCCAAAAGCAAAGAAGTGTCGGGAATATCATCCACACCAAAGCGGATAAAAGTAAGACCAACCGTTGCCGTTTGATCTATTGGGGCGGCCAGGGCGGCATAATCGAAATTCGCAATGCTCCCAAAATACTCCGCATGCATAATCGATGCGTCGTATTTACCCTCCATCTGTGCCAATCCCGCTGGATTCCAATAACCGGCGTCGGCTCCTCTGGTGGAAGTAATCACCGATTTTCCCATCGCTAAAGCCCGCGCGTCAACACCAATTTCCAAAAACTCGTTGGCATATTTTCTGGCCAATTGAGCCGACAATTGAAGGGATGTTACCGAAAGCAGCAACCACAATATAATACGTTGCGACATAAATAAATTTTGGAGGGTCAAATATACACGTGATGTAATAACGAAGGTATAGCTATTTATTGTTTGCAGTCGTGAAGTAATATTGCAAAAAAATTCACATGGGCGCAATTTCGCTTCCTCCGGGAAAATCAGGATCGGATTGGATCTCCGACATCGAACACAACGGATTTGCCGTCATCGATAACTACACAGAACTGCCTGTGAGTCTGCAATTGCTCGCAGAACTGAGGGCTGAAGAAGATGAATTCCGTAAGGCTGGTGTGGGGAAAGATCAAGATTATAAAATTCTCCATACCCAACGCGGCGACTATATCAAATGGCTAGAAAAAGATCCGCGAAGACCGGCGACCAATGAATATTTAGACAAGCTCAACGAGCTGAGATTAGAGCTAAATCGGCATTTTTACCTCGGTCTTCAAGATTTTGAAGCACACTTTACGCGCTATCCCGAAGGAACGAGATATGTTAAGCATGTCGACGCGTTTTCGACAGACGATAATCGTCGCATCTCCGTAGTATTGTATCTCAATCCCTCTTGGTATCCCGGAGCCGGAGGAACGCTAATGATCTACCCTCCCAACAAAGAAGCGGTGTCCATCGACCCGATTGCGGGACGTTTGGTGGTTTTTGAAAGCACCTTAGAACACGAGGTATTACCCGCACTCTTCGAACGACACAGCATTACTGCTTGGTTACTTCGCGATTTGCGCTTCTTTTAGCGAACCAAAGACAATCCTTGGGGTTAACTAACTTTCACAGAATTTACGTCCATGCATCAAACCCGCTTTACTGCCCTGCTCGACTCACTGGAGTCGGGACTTTTTGAACGCCGAGAAATTTTGGCACTCACGTTATTATCCGCACTCGCCGGAGAATCTGTATTTATGATTGGCCCCCCGGGAGTAGGTAAAAGTCTGATCGCCCGCCGATTGAAATACGCGTTTAAAGACAGCACGAGTTTTGAATACCTAATGACGCGCTTCAGTACACCGGAAGAAATTTTCGGGCCCGTCTCCATCCAACAACTCAAACTAGACCGCTACGAGCGCAAAACGGAACATTACCTTCCCAAAGCGCAAATTGTTTTTCTCGACGAAATTTGGAAGGCCGGCAGCGCCATCCAGAATGCTCTGCTTACCGTACTCAACGAGCGCATATACCGCAACGGTGAGGAAACCATACAAACAGATATTCGCTGCATCATCGCAGCCTCCAATGAACTCCCAACAGATAGTGATATCTTGGGACCACTCTATGATCGATTCCTGGTGCGCTATCAAGTCGAACCCATTCGCAGTAGGTCGCTCTTTTCCCGTCTTCTCAACGACAATCAAAATACCGAGGGCGACACAGTGCCGGAAGATTTGAAAATTTCGGAAGATGAATGGACATCGTGGATACAAGAAGTACATAAGGTTACAATCGACGACTCGATTGCCAATATCGTGCACATTGTACGAGAAAAACTTAGCGCGTACAATCAGCGTCAGGAGGAGGATTATCAGCAAATTCAAATTTCCGACAGACGCTGGAAAAAAATAATGAACCTCCTACGTGCTTGCGCCTTTGTACACCAACGTAAGCAAGTCGCCCTGGTCGACTGCTTCCTAATGGCGCACTGCTTATGGAACCAACCCGAACAAAAAGAAGAAGTAAATCGCATTTTGGAAGAAGCCATTCGCGATCACGGCTATTCGCTCGACTTAAAACTACCTCTTCTGCGTAGAGAAGTTCGCGCCTTTAGCAACGATGTAGATGCCGAAACCCGATTGCGCGTGAAAGAGAGCAAGGAAACACCCCGCATTGTAGAACACGAATATCACCTCGTTCACAGCAGTGGAAATCGCTTTAAAGCAGAGAAAGTCAAGGTTAAAGATGTGAAAAACCTTCAGCGTAATGAAGCTCAGGTTATCAACTATTACGACCAAGAGAATAAACTGGTGAATCGCATCGAAAGTGTTCTCGGAGAAGCTCCCTTTAGCATTGAAGTTAGTGTAAATGGACAAAAAGAAGTGCTCAGACTCGAAACACATCAGGTTGAACACATTCGTATCGTACACAAAAAACCGCATAAACTTCTTACCAACTACTGGGAAGAATGGGGTGACAAAATCGAAACATTTTTACAAGAAAAAGAAAGGGAACTGCTAGCAAAAAGTCCTAGCGAACTAAATCAAATTGAAGGACACCTTATCATTGGTGTGGAAACAGCAAAGTTGGTTCGACACAACGTAGCCGAACTGGAAAAAGAACTTGCCGAACTGAGATTTGAACTGGAAAAAAGTCAGCATCTCTTCCGCTCTCCCGAACATGAGTTGGCATGAACGAACTACAACTTAAATCCAAAGAAGAAGGCGAACGCTTTGTCGAATTTGCACCGGTACTCGACTCAATAGGTCGGAAGTACTTGGTGATGTGGCTTCAGGAAAAACTTTTGAATTACCAGTGTTTCTACTACCCGATAAAGGAGTCGTACCTAACACATTTTGCGGAAAATTTAAATCCGATTTTTGACCACCCAAATTTGCAGAGCATCCTCGTAAAACAGCCGCTATTCGGCGATCGACTTTTTACGGAAACCCTACATTGGCTAAGACAAACTTTTCGCAATGTTGAAAAAACACACCCTTGGGAAACCGAAGAGCAACATCTAGAAGGATGGGCGGTTCGTCCACTAGACAACTTACAGAAACAGTGGAGCTACCTCTGTCGAGATGCCGAGAATTATACCGAAGGTCGAGCAAACTTTCAGTTTCACCGGGATAAACTCAAGCAATTACAACCAACCTCCGATCTAAACGATTGGGACCGCATCATCAACGACATTCTCGGCATTTGGGATGCGGACTTACAGACGAGAATTCTGCGCTATCAGCTCGATCAGTGGCAGCAAGAAGTAGACGATTTCCAGGAAATTCTCCATAAAAAAGTCGAGGAAATTACCGTAGTTGAAAATATCGTCGGTCCCTTCATCGATTTTTTAGATCCCGATTGGAGTCTGGACGAATCCACTATGGAAGATACCGGATTTAGTGTCTTAGAAACCTATCATCAGTACTTGCAAGATGAGAAAAGCTTGGAAGAACTGGCCAATATGTTGGGTAAACTTCGAAAAGCGGGTATTGAAACACAAGAAGAAATTTACGAAGAACAACTCATTCGCCAGGAAGAAATTCAGGATCCTAATTTGCGCAACGAATTAGATGGGGTTCATAATGGACGCGATTTGGCGCGTATGCTTCCTTCCGAATCTGTGCTTTTTTCCACGGAAGAAACCGAATGGCATTTCTTCAAAAAGTATGCGGAGGAAAAACTGATGCAATACCGCTATCGTGATAAGCAGTTCATCGCGAGCAACGAAATCTGGGAACGTTCGCGCGAAAAAACCAAACGCAAACAAAAAGGTCCATTTATTATTTGTGTAGATACCTCCGGTAGTATGGAGGGAGAACCTGAGCGTTTGGCGAAAATTCTTTGTTTTGGAGTCCTAAAAATGGCGGCTCGGGAAAATCGCCCTGCCTATCTGATTAATTTTTCCACCGGCATTCAGAGCATTGATTTACGCAATATTGCCGCCAACTTAAGCGAGCTCGTCCGCTTTTTGAGAATGTCTTTTCACGGAGGAACTGACGTGACCCTAGCTTTGGCAAAAACCTTGGAAACACTCGAAACCAACACGTATCGGGAAGCCGATGTTTTGGTAGTATCCGATTTTATCATGTACGATATTGGGGAGACCATCAAGCGCAAAATTCGCCGACAACAACAGCACTTCGACACGCGATTTTATTGCTTGGTAATAGGCGATCAAGCCAACCCTGACCAGCTGGAAGTATTTGATACCTCCTGGCTATACGATCCTGAAGAAAAGGGCATTTACCGCGAAATTGACGAAAGCTTTCGCAAGATAAACAGCTAATACCTTAGCCAAATTGCGCGTTGATCATCTCGATCATGCGCTGTGCTTCGGTTGTTGCCAGTTCGCGCTTGCGGTAATGTGTTACCGGTTGGATACCCGTTATGGAATTGGTCAGCCAAATCTCATCTGCTTTAAGCAAAGCAAAAGGGTTAAAATCTTTTTCCTCGACTTGAAAGCCCAAATAAGGAGCGAGTTTTTCAACAATTCGCTTGCGCATAATTCCCTTGAGACACCCGGAAGTCAATGGTGGTGTTGTCAAGGTTTTTCCATTGATCAACATTACATTTGAGGAAATAGCCTCCACAATGTTTTTTTCATCATTGATCAGCAGACATTCATCGAGTTGATTTTCCGCGGCAAAAACTGAGGCTAGAACGTAGAGTTGAGCGTTACAAGATTTTACATTGGAAAGCAAACTCCTAGGCTTGTGGTAATCTTTAAAAATATCTATTCGGAAATCACCCGAGCGGGGTGTGTAGTCTTGGTCGACGAGAACCTCGGCGGTGGCCATGAGATTGACCTCATTGCTAAGTGGACGGTAATTACCGCCATCGGTGCGCCAAGCTTGGAAACGCAAACGAACCGCGTCATTTTCGCGATGATTACTCTGCACCAATTCAAGTAAGGTGTCGCGAAAAAACTCTGGAGTGAGAAAATCCGGGATTTCCATGCGCATAATACGCATGTTCGACATCAATCTGAAATAGTGATCCTCAACCCAATGAAGTTCATTTTTGGCGTATTTGAGGGTCTCAAAAACACCATCGCCATAGCGCAGGGCGCGGTCGGTTAAGGGTAATGTAAGTTGATCGTTTTGTAAAAATTCTCCGTTATAGAAAAAAATAGACTCCATTAAAGCGGTAATAAAAAATCAGTCGTAGTGTGAATATTTAGCACGAATGGTGGTATATCTAGCAATTTGCGGCAACCATTCTTGGGAAATCAATCCTTCGTCCTTTCCTGCTTCGATGGATTTACGCAGTTCGTCGGTTCCGGCAAGCAGATCGAAAAATGGACGAAAAAAAGGTGCGGTGTTACTGGTTTGTTTATAGGC
The DNA here is from genome assembly GCA_007693635.1 of Flavobacteriales bacterium. Taxonomy (GTDB): domain Bacteria; phylum Bacteroidota; class Bacteroidia; order Flavobacteriales; family Schleiferiaceae; genus CSBr16-58. Next base: position 11,680 of record REDE01000080.1, read on the forward strand.
ATTATAGGCCGAGATCAGCCAGCCCAAATGAAGCTGAGGCTCATCTTCAAGAAAATCCTCGGCAAAATTTGTGAGGTCATAGCCACGGCAGCGACGATCCGCAAAAAGGGGCTGAGGAGCGCCTTCACGTGGTTTGGGGGTAAAATAAAAATCACCAAATGGAAACCAAGGAGCGCCAATAATCTGGAATGGCTTGTCGGTTCCCCGTCCAACACTAACCGGAGCGCCCTCAAAAAAACAAAGCGAAGGGTAAAGCAAAATCGCATTGTGGTTGGGAAGATTGGGTGATGGAGGTATGGGAAGACGGTAACGCTCTTGGGGATTGTAGTTTTTACAATAGACCACCTGCAACTTGCACGGGTGTTTGATCCATCCCTCACCGTTGACCATTGCGCCGTATTCGCCAATGGTAAGTCCGTAAACAACCGGCACCGGATGAAGTCCTACAAACGACTTAAATCGAGCAGTGTCCAACACCGGACCATCAATATAATGCCTGTGAGGATTGGGACGATCGAGTATAATGACTGGAACCCCGGCTTCCCCTGCCCTATCCATCACATAGGTTAGCGTTGAGATATAAGTGTAAAAACGAACCCCAACATCCTGGATATCGAAAAGCACTACGTCGAGTCCTTGCATATCTTCCAACGATGGTTTTTTCTTTTTTCCGTAAAGTGAAACGATAGGGATTTGACGTTGTTCGTCTTTCGAATCCTCAACCTTCTCCCCAGCACCAGCTTTTCCTAGATAGCCGTGTTCAGGCGCAAAAATGCGTTCAACACGAATACCCTTCGAGAGCAGGAAGTCGACCAAATGTATGGAATCGCGGTAGGTGGAACTGTGATTGACCACCAAACCAACCCGCTTTCCCTTCAGTAATGGCAGATACGAAGTAGGATGATCCGCCGCGGGTATAAATTGATTTGCCGCCTGGGCAAAGTTGCCTGATACAACAATGACAAACACAAAAAATGTGCGGATCAAATAGGCAAAATAGGTGCGATGACTCATGTCGTAGGTGGACGAGATTATCCAACAAAAGTACGATACAGCTGCTAAATAACCCACAGATATTCCGTAGGTTTGCAAGCCATAAAAAAGATCATATAAAGTGTCGTTTCCCTGGTTTATAACGCGACGATTAATATCGACTGATCGCACCGAAAAGAGTTTTAGCAAGCCCATCATACGCTTGTCGATTGCCGCCATTGCGTTCTCGGTCGCGGTGGTCATCATATCGTTGGCTACGGGTTTGGGATTACAGAAAGAAATCAAATCAAAATTGACTTCCTATAGTGGGGAGATTCAAATTCGGTCGTACCAAAGCAGCGTAGGCTGGGAGAACATCCCCATTCAAGCAAGTGAAGATTGGCTAAATGAAGTTAGCAAACTCCCGGAAATTGATCGCATCCAGAAGGTGTCCAATCGCGCCGGAATTGTAAAGTCCTCGCTGTTTTTCGAAGGAGCTGTTTTCAAAGGCGGCGACGAAAATTACCACTCACCGGCTCTAGAAAAATCCTTAATTCAAGGAAAATTCCCGGATTTCTCAGGCGAAAAACCCAGCGATAGCATCGTAATTTCCAAGCATCTCTACGATTTACTGGCCGTAGAGGAAGGTGAGCGACTGGCCATGTACTTTTTTAGGCCATCGCCACAAGCGCCTCTTCTGCGGTACTTTTTTGTGAGTGGGGTTTACGAAACGGGCTTAGAACAAATCGACGAATCCATCATCGTGGGCGACATCCGTCATCTTACCCGCATCAATGGCTGGGAGGAAGACGAAGTTGGTGGCGTTGAATTGTTTCTCCACCCCAGATACGACATGGAAGAAGTCGCTCAAAAAGTCCGCGACCTCGTTCCTCACGACGTGGATGCAGTTTCAGCACGCGCCATGTACGAGCAACTTTTTCAATGGGTAGAATTATTCGACATTAACATTGTCATCATTTTTATTGTCATGATGATTGTTTCGGCCATCAACATCTCCTCGGCATTGATGATCATGCTGTTGGAGCGGACACCGATGATTGGACTTCTGAAAGCTCTGGGTGCGGGCAATCGTCAGATCCGCAACATTTTCTTGCAAAAAAGTGCGTTTTTAATTGGTAAGGGACTCTTGTGGGGTAATCTATTCGGTGTTGGTTCTGCGCTTATCCAGAAACACTTCCTTCTTTTACAGCTTGATCAGAGCATTTATTATGTATCCCACGTACCCATTTATCTCAATGTTTGGCACGTAGTAATGGTCAATGCTGCCACCGTCGTATTTTGCCTGGTTTGTTTGCTTTTGCCCGCTCTGTACATAACGCGAATTCAGCCGGCTAAGACCATCAAGTTTGGATAAATTCATTTCCAATTACGGTGAAAAAAAGCCGGTCAACGCAATGTTGACCGGCTTTGAATTTTATATCCGACTAAAACGTTTACTTCATAGTAAAACCTTCCATAAATTTGGTGGTATAGTTACCCTCCAAGTAGTCGGGATGATCCATAAGTTGACGGTGGAAAGGAATTGTTGTTTTAATTCCCTCAATCACAAACTCGTCGAGAGCGCGCTTCATCTTATTGATGGCTTCCTCACGCGTTTGGGCGGTCGTGATAAGCTTGGCGATCATTGAGTCGTAGTATGGGGGGATAACGTACCCTGCGTACACATTGGTATCCAATCGCACACCGTGCCCACCGGGGGCGTGAAAAGTGGTTATTTTTCCCGGACTAGGTCGAAAATCGTTATAGGGATCTTCCGCGTTAATACGACACTCGATGGAGTGAAGTTTAGGGAAGTAATTTCTTCCCGATATCGGAATTCCTGCAGCGACTTTTATTTGCTCACGAATTAAATCGTAATCGATGACCTGCTCGGTAATTGGGTGCTCCACCTGAATTCGGGTATTCATCTCCATGAAATAGAAGTTGCGGTGTTTATCGACCAAAAACTCGATGGTTCCAGCACCTTCATATTTAATGTACTCGGCAGCTTTAACGGCTGCATTACCCATAGCCTCTCTCAGCTCGTCGGTCATAAATGGCGACGGAGTCTCTTCGGTTAGCTTTTGGTGGCGACGTTGTACTGAACAGTCACGCTCGGAGAGGTGACAAGCCTTACCGGTAGAATCCCCTACGATTTGAATCTCGATATGACGGGGTTCTTCGATGAGTTTCTCCATGTACATTCCGTCATTACCGAAGGCTGCTTTTGCTTCTTGGCGTGCGCTTTCCCAGGCTTTTTCAAGCTCTTCTTCCTTCCAAATAGCGCGCATTCCCTTTCCTCCACCACCAGCGGTGGCTTTCATCATTACGGGGTATCCAATTTTAGCAGCAGTTTTTTTAGCATCGGCCAAACTAGCGAGAATACCCTCTGATCCGGGAACAGTAGGAACACCCGCCTTTTTCATGGTTGCTTTAGCCGTGGCTTTATCACCCATACGATCGATCATTTCCGGTGAAGCACCGATAAACTTGATCCCGTGTTCGGCGCAAATTTTCGAAAACTTAGCATTCTCCGATAGGAAACCGTAACCCGGGTGTATGGCGTCGGCATTGGTAATTTCCGCCGCAGCAATGATATTGGGGATTTTCAGGTACGAATCTGTACTGCTCGGAGGTCCGATACAAACAGCCTCGTCGGCGAAGCGAACGTGAAGGCTATCGCGGTCGGCAGTGGAATACACCGCCACCGTTTTGATGCCCATCTCCTTACAAGTACGGATGACGCGCATGGCGATTTCCCCGCGATTAGCGATGAGGATTTTTTTAAACATAGTATTGTATCTAGGTTAGTACCTTAAGCGGGCTCAATAATAAATAGTGGCTGATCATATTCTACAGGAGTCTGATCGTCTACCAATACTTTCACCACCTTACCGCTTACTTCACTTTCAATTTCGTTGAATAATTTCATAGCCTCAATGATACAGACCACATCGCCGGGCTTAATGCTGTCGCCAACTTTCACGAAAAGATCTTTATCTGGAGATGGACGGCGGTAGAAAGTTCCAATCATGGGTGATTTAATCACGATCTGATTACCCGAAGGTGCATCGGTTGCCGCCTCTGGTGCGGGCGCAGGTGCAGGTGCTGCCGGACTAGCGGGTGCAGGTGCAGGTGCTGCCGCAGGAGCTTGGTATACTGGAGGTGCAGAAACAGGAGCATGATACATTGCGTCCTCTGTAGAACCCGTACGAATGGTAATTTTAAAATCGTCGGTTTCCAACTTAACTTCAGAAGCGCCACTTTTGGCAACAAAACGAATGAGGTTCTGGATTTCTTTAATATCCATAAAATGATTTTTTTAGATTGTGAACAAATGTACGGAAAAGTTCCGCTAATTTTTAGATAACTGAATTATTTTGGATCGTAAGCCCATGTCAAATACAAAGACCCCCAAGTAAATCCACCACCAAAAGCGGCGAAGATCAGGGTGTCTCCTTTTTTCAACTGTGACTCATAATCCCATAAGCAAAGTGGTAGAGTTCCGTTGGTCGTATTTCCGTATCGTTGGATATTGAGCATGACTTTATTGTCATCCACACCCATTTTTTTTGCGGTTGCGTCGATAATCCGCTTATTGGCTTGGTGGGGAACGAGCCAATTTACATTGTCTGCGTTGAGTTGGTTGCGCTCCATAATTTCGGCAGCAACCTCCGCCATATTGGTCACAGCAAATTTGAAAACTGCCTGTCCCTCTTGGTATACAAAGTGCTCACGGTTGGCTACAGTCTGCTCCGTTGGCGGGTACATAGAACCCCCAGCCTTGATATTCAAATGCGGACGACCTATTCCGTCGCTGCGCAGAATAAAATCGTGAACACCATGTCCCTCCTCCGAAGGTTCCAACAAAACCGCCCCGCAGCCATCTCCGAAAATCACACAAGTCGTTCGATCGGTATAATCAATAATTGAAGACATTTTGTCTCCACCAATAACCAAAACTTTTTTAAATCTTCCCGATTCAATGTAAGTCGCACCGGTAGCTAATCCGTAGAGAAAGCCTGAACAAGCAGCTTGTAAATCGAAACCAAATGCTGATTTCGCGCCAATTTTATTAATTATGTAGGCCGAGGTAGTCGCCACAGGCATATCCGGAGTAACCGTCGATACGATTACTGCATCGACGTCGTCTAAACGCTTTCCGGTTTTTTCTCGCATATTATCAAGGGCAGCCATAATCATAACGGACAACCCCTGACCTTCACCCTTTAAAATCCTGCGTTCCTTTATTCCCGTTCGAGTAGTAATCCATTCATCGGTAGTATCGATCATGGTCTCCAGTACCTTATTGGTCAATCGGAAATCTGGCACATGACCTCCAATTGCGGTAATGGCTGCTTTTGGTTTATTCATTGGTTCGAAATAATTTCATTTAGGTCATTTATCCTCTGTCGTATCATTTAAAAAAATCCCGAGGCAGCGAACATACTCGTAGTTCGGGATAAGCCTTGGTCAAAATAATAGATTAATCTAATACCTAGATGGGCAAAATTAAGCGACGAAAGCCGTTTTTATGGAAAAACGAACAGAAAATCTCGTTTTTTTTCAAATTAACCAAAAAAAACGCGACTTTAGGCAACAGAAAAAATCCCTCAACTTATGAGAGTTGGGGATTTTTTTAATTCATTTATCAAATAAGCTCAAGGCTTAACTGAACTTAAGCTTCTTCGCCTACAGTCTTATCGGCCACAACGCGACCTTTGTAGTAGAGCTTACCTTCATGCCAGTAACCGCGATGCCATAAATGTGACTCGCCAGTGGTTGGGCAAACAGCGATTGTAGGCGCCTCAATTTTGTAGTGAGTTCTGCGCTTGTCGCGACGGGTTTTGGATATTTTACGCTTAGGATGTGCCATGATGCAAACTATTTATCGTTCTTTAACTGTTTTAATGCCTGCCAACGAGGATCAATTGATTCTTCGTCTTGTTTTTTTGTCTCGGGCTCTTTAGCGCCACTCTCCTGCTTTTCTAAATACGACAAATATGCCTGATATACCGGTGAGTTGTGATCACCGTTCTCTATCTCGGGATTGACTCTACGCTGAGGAAGATTAACTATGATGGTCTCATAAAAATAATCTGCCAAATCAACATGATGAGCACCCCGATCAATCAGCCATACTTCATGGTCTTCAAATGAATAAGTCTCGGCAAACTTCACCAACAACTCACTATCAAATTCCATCTCCATCCAGAAAGGCTCCAAACTCAAACCACACTCGACTTGTAATTGCCCCGAATAGCGCATAGTCATCCGCAAGTGTCGTTGAGTCTTCGTGAAGTCAATATCCACCAGCATTTTACAACTGAAAATATCTTCTACAGGAAAATTGCTAAAGAACGTTTCCTCCAAAGCAAAAGAAAATTCGTGATCGCCATCAGGGAGACCATAAAAGTGAAGCCGGTAGGCATCACGCCAGCGAGTGGTTTTCTTTTTCATTAGCGGGCGGCAAATGTACAATCGTTTTGTGAACTGGAAAACAATTTTTACAAGAAAAAATCCGCGGTATGCTCGCCTCGTTGTTTTTGAGTCTCGGCAATGATTTACAACGAAATTCGAACGAGCATGCTGAAATTATTAACCGTGAACAAACTCTTTGATGGATTGGTTTTTTGGGCGCCTATTCGCGCTTTCCGCTCCAAGTCCTCGGCTAAATCCGCCGTGTTCGCAACAGCCGGCAAGGAGCTCCTACCGTCGCTCTTGCCCGCTGGCGTACACTGGCGTTTTAGCCTCCGGGCTTTCCGCTGCAATCGCGGGCGCAGCGCCTCGGGCAAAAAAAAGCTGGTGATTTCCAAGGATTTTCTTTGGAAACCACCAGCATGTAAATACTAAAAACCGCTCAACGAAGGGAAGGTTTTTATTTTTTTATAAGCTTGGCCGTACGGTGATCATTACCGCTGCGAATGTGTAAAATGTACGTCCCCGCAGGTAAGTGCTCTGTAGGTAATTCAAATCGTGAACCCATGTCGCGACCCGGCGTGTGAGCGTATAGACTCCGACCTTGCATATCGGTGATAATGATACTGAATGTCGCGGTAGGAACTTGATCCAACTCAACTACTACATTGCCTTGGGTTGGATTGGGGAAAATAGTAGCCATCAAGGAACGTGAAATTTGCGGCTGGTCTACACCGAGATTTATGATGTCTACTCCACCATTGTCGCGGAATATTTTTACCCAATCCTGGAAAAATAAGTTCGCAACCTCCTCATCATAAATGATCAAAGTATTCTCGTCGTTGCGCTGATTTGCCGCATTGGACCAGTTGTGCGAGCCGGTGATGACCAATGGATTGCTCTGTGGCGCACTTTGATCCACAATGGCGTACTTGTGGTGCATGATGTAGGGCTGGTTGTTTAAAAACAAACGACTAGAAGGCAATCCTGAACTCAGGGTACTCCATGGAGTCGCCGAACCGGTGGTGGTGTTGTCGTTGATCACTACAGCGGTGTAAATCCCCTGATTGTGCATGTCTACCAAGGATGTGGCAAAGGTGTTGCGAGTCATCAACATCGTTGCGACCTGAACATCTTGATCTGCAGTCTCCATCGCACGAATGATATTGGCCTCTACATTATCAGTAGGACTAAAATAAAGCTCTACGCGCTTGCCGTTGATATTGAAAAGCTTGGGGGTGTTATCGGTTTTATCAGGACCAAATTTTGAATTCATACTATTGGGTAAAGCCCCACTACTCCCCCACATCTCTTGGAATTCTAATTGAAAGGCACGGGCCAACGACTGATCCTGAATAATAACGGTATTGTTGGGGTCTACCGTCAACTGACCTAAGGTCCAGTTTGTAGAACCGGTCCATACTATCGGACGATTTGGATCGCCGGATTCCGCGTCGATGATCACAAATTTATTGTGCATGATGCCGTACGCTGCGCCTAAAGGACTCTGCAGTGTTGGAATCGAAGACGACAGTCCATTCATTCCCAAGGTAGCTGTTTGAGCATCGGTAATGAAACGAACGCGAACACCTCGGTTGGCCGCAGCGTTCAATGCGCCAGCTAAATCTGAAATGCCGTTGTTATTCCAATTGTAAATCGCAATGTCGATGGTGTTCTGTGCATTGTCAACATACGAAATCAGGGTATCAATAATGGATGACCCCGTGTACTGGGCTTTACTAAAACGCGCTACCGTAGTATCAGGCTCCGTAATGAAGTACACCTTGATGTCGCCACTGGATAACGATTGCGTAGAAAATACGCGCATGGGAGCGAAACTGGTATCGCCCTGAGCATCCACAGAAGCGGCACGTACAAAATAAAAGCGACCGGGAAGAAGATTGCTTAGGGTCTCTGAATGACTTGTTGTTAAATTGGTATTCACTACAGGAGGTTGATTCATTAAGGCATTGGTACCATAAAAGAAAATGGTGGTGCCTGGGTCTTGGGTTTGGAAACTCAAATCAAACGAAGTCGTGGCAATGTTGTCTTGCTCTACATCGGAAATAATCTGTGGACCAGCACCTTGATTGATATCGCTCGTATAGCGTGGAAGAAGCTGGTAGGTGCCAATAAATCGGCTCATGATTCCCTTCACATTGACTAAAGATCCGGGGATAGGGGTACCCACCAAAGGCGTGCGCACATTAATACGCATCTCACGTGTTACCGCACCATCTGTCAAGGTGTAATTGGTGTTTCCGGAAAAATTACCGGTACCATTTATTGTTACTCCACTTACCTCAACCAACATACACTCGTACTGAGCCACCCAACCACTGGTCAGTGTAACCGGAATAGGAGCCGGTAAAGGATTGTTGGAGTTGAGAACGGTGACGCTGCTTACCGGACTGATTTGTAGAAGCTGATTGAATTGCGACAATTCACCAGTAATTTGTATGCTGTCGCCCTGACGTACGCCATTGAGCAAGGTACCGGGATTGAATGCTGACAAACCAGCTGTGTTGTCTTGAAAGTATAGCGTAACTCCACTGTTTGGAAACAATGTGCTATCAGCAGTTACAATGCCCTTAACGGTAACAGTTTGACCAACTCCCAACGCACGTGCCTGAGCAATAGTCTGCTGCGCAAAAGAAAAAAGACTCGAAAATACGAGACTTACGGAAAGAAAAAATCGAAAATTCATATGCTTTAATTTATGCTGCAAAATTCGTGTATAAAATGTTAACTAAGTGTTTTTATTTCGGCACGATTTTATTGTTAAATTAACCTGACAACACTTGCTATTCTGAACAGAATTGTCAGAAATTTGTTGACTCACTAAATAAACGCTACATGACATTTATTTTCGCCTACTTACTTTGTTTTATAAGCACTACCTCGTCGACACCCAATAATATTTACATCGAATTAAAGATCAACAATATAAAGTCGAATGAGGGACAGTTTTTAGTTTCTCTTTACCCCAGTGAAAAAGGCTTCCCTTACGAACCAACGGAGTACTTCACTTTTGACAAAAAAAATATCCAGTCGGGGTCGATGACCATAAAAATTCCGGTAAAAAAAACGGGAGCCTACGCCATCAGTGTGGTTGACGATAAAAACGAAAATATGGAAATGGATAAAAATGTCTTTGGCGTTCCAAAAGAAGGTTTCGGATTTTCGAATAATGCCAGTCCGAGAGGTCTGCGTCCCCCAAGTTTTGAAGATGCAAAATTAACGGTGAGTCCGAAGGGAGTTCGCACGGCAATTGATCTTAAATATTACTGAGATCTGGGACTTACTCCTGCAGTTTCAAACGCACTCGTGACACGATAGCGATACCCAAACCTTCCAGCTGAATTCGGGCGTTGTTTTTCTTTACATCCACAATAATTCCCGACCGATCATTTAGCGGTCCGCCCTCAACTACAACTTTTGCCCCGGGAGTCAACTGTACCAATTCGATTTCCTCTTGGCCATAGGCGTCGATGAATTTTCGTAGAGCAACCATCTCTTCGTCCCGAACAATTCCCGGTTTGCGCAGCCAGTAGACGAAATTTAAAACACCGGGGAACTGCAAGATTTCCGAGCGCATTTTCTCATTGCAGCGAACAAAAACGTAGGAGGGAATAATTACCACATCAACCCACTTCTTACGATCTGTCCACTGACGCAATTCGCGGTTTATCGGGCAATAGGTTTCAACACCCTGCTTTTGTAAACCCTCTGCAACTTTTTTCTCCCAGCGTGGCTTGGTGTAAACCACCATCCATTTCATCCCAGATTTATCCATGTTTGTCTAAAAAGTTGAAAAATGCGCTCTTAACCTCCACCAAGCAAAAGCATGGTTATATTCGACAAAATTACTTTCCAGAACTTCAGATTCAAAGATTTTTCCAACAATAAAAAGTAAAGATTACCAGCAAGATTATTTACACGCTGATTTTCAAGCCATCGTAGGCCATAAAAAATCCTGGAGGCAAGCAAATGTCGTGATCCAAATGATGGCTGATATGCGTGAAATATACCTGAGGCACTCCGGATTTACGACCAATATCTATTGCTTCATCAACATTAAAGTGACTGTGATGCTTTTCTTTTCGCAATGCATTGATGACCATTATTTCCGCCCCTTTTGCCTTTTCTAATTCATCGTCGGAAATGCAATTCATATCGGTGATGTAAACAATAGGACCTACTCGAAAACCCAAAACCTCCATACCAGCATGTGAGCCAAAAATAGGAATTACAAGCTCGTCTTTGACATGAAAAACACTTTGGGAAATGATATTTAAAGCAAACTTAGGAGCGCCCGGATAGGGATTTTCAACAAAAGCATACGGATACATCTGCCGAACGCGATCTGCTGTAGTTTGATTACAAAATACCGGGAAAGAATCATTTCCTTGCAAGAATATAACCGGCCGAAGATCATCCATGCCCGCAATATGATCCTGATGCGCATGAGTAATCAACAAGGCCTCAGGCAAATCAGAAAGCCCCAGAAGTTGCTGCCGTAAATCTGGCCCCGCGTCAATCAAAATAGTTAGTCGCGGGGTATGAATAATGGCGGAAGTTCGCAAACGTCTGTTTTTGGGATTAACACTTTTACAAACATCACATTCGCAGCCAATAACCGGAATGCCTTGGGAAGTTCCGGTACCCAAAAATTGTATAGAAAATGATTGCCCCATAATTGGTGCAAAGTAAACACCTAAACAAAAGACTAAAAAACGGAACTTGTCCCAATAGTTATTTGACAGTTCATGCCCCAAACAATACCTTTGTGACCACGCAAAAAAACGACTCCCCAATGGACAGATACATTCTCACTACACCGCAAAAAGCTCTGAAGATTAACTTAGACCGTACCATATACGGTACTTTCGCTGAAATTGGTGCCGGTCAAGAAGTTGTACGTCATTTTTTCAGGGCTGGTGCGGCTTCCGGAACCGTAGCCAAAGCCATGTCGGCCTACGACAAAGATTTTTCAGATGCCATCTACGGAAGAGAAGAAGATGGACGTTACGTTACCGAAGTCCGACTTCGAAAAATGATCAATCAGGAATACCGATTGATGATTGAACGCATCAAAAAGGAAAAAATGCCTAATACCTGCTTTTTTGCCTTTTCGAATACGGTTGCCACCATCGATTTCACGAAGCGTTACAAAGGACACGGCTGGATGGGATGTAAGTTTCAACTCGCACCCGACCGTGAACCCAATGAGGTGATCATTCACGTGCGAATGAAAGAGACCGAAGCCTCCTTGCAGCAAGAAACGCTGGGAATAATGGGAGTCAATCTCATCTACGCTTGCTATTTCATCCATACCGATCCCAACGAAATGTTGAAGGCCCTCTACGACAATATCAGTATGGATAAGATTGAAATCGACATGGTGCATATGTCCGGACCAGATTTTGAAGGCGTAGACAACCGATTACTTAGTCTGCAACTCGTGAAAAACGGCTTCACCAATGCGGTCATTTTTGGTCCCGAAGGAAATAATTTACTTCCAGCCGGACTCCTCTATAAAAAACACATCCTCGCAATTCGCGGTAGTTTCCGTCCGGTTACTCGCGTTAATATGGATATGATTCAAACCGGCTACAAGTATTTCCTTGAAGATCCCAGGGTAGATAAAGACAATGTGGAAGTCCTTTTTGAAATAACGCTTAACAACCTAAAATCCGACGGAGAAATCGATGAGCAAGACTTTATCGACCGTGCTGAAATTCTCTGCGCACTCGGACAAAAAGTACTGATTTCAAACTTCCCACAATACTACAAACTGGTCCATTACTTCGAAGAGTTCACCAAAGCTCGAATGGGACTGATTATGGGCCTAACAAATCTGGAAGATATTTTCAACGAAACCTATTACCGGAGTTTGCCCGGTGGCATTCTCGAAGCAATGGGCGTTATGTTTTCCCGTGACCTCAAAGTCTACGTTTACCCGGCAAAAGATCAACAGACAGGAGAAATTGGAAATATCGAAACGCTAAAAGTACATCCTAGACTACGACCGCTTCTCGAATATTTGGTCTTTAATGGGCGAATTAAAAATATTCAAACATACGACCCCGAAATCCTCGACATCTTTAGTCGTGAAGTCCTGAGAAGAATTCGCGACAATGAAGAAGGATGGGAAGACTGTCTGCCGGAATACGTTGATGAAATCATCAAATCCAAAGAATTGTTCGGTTACCAAAAACCCGTAACCGCCAAATGATAAACCTAAAAAGTCCATTGTCGATTACCTTCATCTCGGCTTGCAGCAGGTGTTTTTCCGGACTTTTTGCACCTGCTTTTTTTCCAAATGCCAAAACAAATGCAGAAATTATTTATCACCGTTTTCTTATTTAGCTTTTTAATTTCCAGCGAAGTATCTTTTGGCTGGGGAGCAACGGGGCACCGCGTAACGGGTGAAATCGCCGAGCAGCACCTCAGTAAAAAGGCCCGTAAAAAATTACGTGCCATCATGGGACAAGAGAGTCTTGTTTTGTCCTCAACTTGGATGGACGAAATTAAATCCGCACCGGGCACACGTCATCTTAATCCTTGGCATTACGTCAGTATTCCAGACGGTGAAACCTACGAAACATCCGAAATCAGTAGCGAAGGTGACGCGATATGGGCCATTGAAATGCTCATTGACAGTATTGAGCAAAACCCTAAACTGCCCATTGAAAGTCAAAGAGATATTATTCGCATGCTGGTTCACCTCATTGGAGATATTCATCAACCTTTACACGTAGGCAGAGCCGATGATAAGGGAGGTAATGCGATACGCGTAAAATGGTTTGGAAATCCGAGCAATCTCCACCGTGTATGGGACAGCGACATGATTGACGGTCATAAAATGAGTTACACCGAACTTGCGGCAAGTCTGTACCGACCTACTCGTCAAGAGATTCGTGAGCTTCAAAACAGCGGACCTCGTGAATGGGCTATGGAGTCAATGTCGTACCGGGAGGGCATCTACAATTATCCCGGTGAGCAACTGGGTTACAAGTATGTTTACCAGCATTTCGACACCGTTCAACAGCGTCTTTTAGAAGCGGGTATTCGTATTGCGGGCGTATTAAACCGGTTGTACGGCTAAGTTACGGATTTTGATGTTTCCAATTGCCAACAAAATCACTTAGCTCCCGATAAAAACTCAAGAATAGTTCGTTCAACGCATCGTAAT
>REDE01000107.1 GCA_007693635.1 Flavobacteriales bacterium
TAATAAACCCACCTTCTTTAACTATCAAACTTGTGCCTTCTACTACGTACAAATTAGCAGTTTTGGAAGAGCTTTCCCCAATAATAAGCTCCCCTCCATCACCAACTGTTAACGGGTTACAATCACTAAAAGTCGTAAAAGCATCAAAATGCGATAACGATGCGGCCGGGCCATTTCCATAACCTGTATTACCCGTATGGTTGATGGTCACTATACCACCGTTTTCTAGTAATACGGGAGGAATTTTATTTATAATAGGAATCCCAAAATTATAACTCGAATTTACGTGAGGTGTTTTCAAAACGTTTGTTGGCGCAGGAAAACCCGTGGACTGTGTTATTTCATTAAACAGAAAGTTAGTCGTATTTGGCTGTAAAGCACCCGCATGAAAAGATGTTGTGTTTGAGCTATTAAAAAGAATATTATCGAACGGTGTAGAAAGGCTACTGATAAGTTGCGACTCTGTTTCTCCTGACAAGCTACTTTCCCATTGAGATGATATGTAATCTATTGCGCTTGGTGTAGAAACCAAATTATGCCAAAGCCTATTATTTGGAATTGCTGCTTGGCTATTGTTCAAGAATTCGTTAATTCCATCTGCAACCTCATCTTGAGTAAGCAAATAGCCGCCAGGAACGTTTTCTCTTTCTAAATCAGATTGATAAGTATAGTTTCTACGGATTAAAACTGTAGAAGCCCTTGATCCAAGCAATCCCCATTTATACAATACAGCCTTTAAAGATGCTACGGTTGAATTATTATTTGTTCTCACAGAATAACTACTCGAAAACACCTCTGTACACCATGTACATGTTCCGTTTCCATTAATCTGCATAATCAAATTGCCAGCATTATATGTATCTCCATGATCGGAATTTTCAGGCTGATTACTTGTCGAATTGCCTAAACTAACGGCTATATTTCTTGTTTGGGTGGGGTAGCCAAGATATTCCAACTCATCATAAAAGTCGTAATGTTCTTGCAATGCATTCCCCTCATTGTCTGCATGTGCTGTAAACATTTGCTTTGCAGCAGGAGATCTAATTTCCCGCACACGTTCTCTAATGTCGGAAACCAAACCTAATGAATAACTATTCGAAAGTGTTAATAAAAACTGCATACTCAATGGAATGTAAACGCCTTGATGTGGAGCATCATACGAAATGTAAAGTTCGGCATCATGATCCTCGCAGTACTCTTTTTCCATCTTTGCTAACGTATAGCGCGATATAATGCCCCCCATGCTGGCTCCTCCTACTACATTTTTGTAGCTACTCCCATTAAGTGCTTTTTGTGTGTTTACCCAATTGATGAGCCTACGCAGCACTTCGGAGTTACTTTGTATGGAATGACCACCCCGACGAAGAAAATTTAATATAATGACATCATAGTCATCAGCTTGTAGCTCACGGACTAAGCCTTGAGAATTAAAAGCACTTCCTCCATTCATAATAATAAACAGATCATTTTCATCAAACTCATCCAAAAAATCAAAACCCTCCACAAAAATTACAGGACGCACAATCTTGTTGTTGTTTCCATTGCCATATAAAATATGTGCCTCAGCAGTCGTATGTGGGTCACTCCAAATGTCATCATATAAATTGCTTTCAGTACTTGAAGCGGCTTCGATTACCTCTATTTGAAATGTACAGTAATAAGTTGTGCTATTTGCGATGAGTTTAATCTTGATGTTTTTTTCGCCAAGCTCGGAATAGTTAATGGGATATTCTTGACTAAAGGACACCTCTTGCCAACCATTACCATCTTCAAAATCAACTTCTATAGCTGCTTGTGCAGATGTAGTGATATTACTAAAAAACAACTGGGATGGGAAAATAAAACGTGATTTTGTTCGAGCCTCATGTGGGCCTGAAATAAAAACGGTTGATTGACCGTATGGGCTCCCTATGGCATTTGGGTTGTCAAAAATCACATCATTATTTAAAATATAATAAGGCTCTTGATTGGCATCTTTCATTGTATCAATAAAATGATACTCATGCAAAGCCATTCCAATAGCTGTTGTTTTTTCCGCATTGTGCCAACGGTATAGATTGGCTAAAGAATCAGGTGTGAGCATTCCTGTTTGTGTGGTGTCGAGATGGGCATAATACAACTGCTCATATACCGAACGGAATTTTGCATAATTGGAAATGCTTTCATTATTCGATGCTCCGTCAAAATCTCGAAAATCAATATTGACAATGCCCTTTTCCATTAGAATACCTGTGCTTATTGGCGTTTGGTTGATGTTGGAAAAAAGATTTTCCATATAGTCGCGAAAATCAACTGGTGGTATCGAATCCGTAACTTGTGCTTTCAGGGAGCAAACTGATAAAAGCAAAATCAAATAGTGAGTAATTTTTTTCATTTTAAAATGGTTTAAAATTGGTTATGTTAAAAACGTACATCAAAGCGGCCTTCTCGAATATAGACAGTGTCAACATCAGTATTTTCCTTAAAATTTAATAGATCTACAGAAAAAGTACCTGATGCTATTCTATTGGTTGTATCCAACCGTGAAAAATATATCCATGAGTTATTTGTTTCCGTTGATACGTAAAATTTTAGTGGACTATTAGCTGTTTGGTGTTTTTCATAGAAAAAACTTGAAGGCTCATTCCTGTGTTGAAAAAATACGGTATCCTTCACCTCATTTACGTGAATTCTAAAGCCCAAAATCTCTCTTGGGGAGTTTTCATCATTTCGGTTTCGGTGGTGATTTGCATAAACATTCAAAATACTACCATTCCAAATATCCCAGTTAGCTTGCAAAAGCACAGGCGGATTAACAATGCTATTCGAGTAATGCTTAGGAACCCATACTTCACCATTAAGAAGACAGCCAAAGGTTTGTTCACCTGTTTGTGTAATGGGAGGGAGTTCATCGGGTAATGGTGGATTCGATGTGTCGTCTTTTTGGCAGCTCGTTAAACACGCAAATAGTGCAATGACTGAGAAAAAAAGGATGAGATGTGAATTTTTCATTCGTTCAAATTATTTTTTTGATTGTCCGTTTAGAATACCTGTGCTTATTGGCGTTTGGTTGATGTTGGAAAACAGATTTTCCATATAGTCGCGAAAATCAACAGGTGGTATCGAATCCGTAACTTGTGCTTTCAGGGAGCAAGCTGATAAAAGTAACATCAAATAGTGAGTAATTTTTTTCATTTTAAAATGGTTTAAAATTGGTTATGTTAAAAACGTACATCAAAGCGGCCTTCTCGAATACTAATTGTATCTTGATTATCTTCAATGTTCAGTAAGTCAATGGAAAAGGTCCCGGAAGCTATTCGATTGATTGTATCAAAGCGAGAAAGATATACCCAAGATCGGTTTGTTGCAATTGAGCGATAAACATTAAATGGACCATTTTTATAAGGTGTATAGTAGTAGGTTACCCTTCTACCTGTTTCATTGTATTCAAAGTAAGCGGTATCACCTATAAAATCAGGAAAGGTGTAAATAGCCATAGTTTCATTAATTGAGGAATCATCTTTTCTTCTATGATAAGCAATAATGGAAAAAATATCTCCATTCCATCTATCCCAAGACGCTTGCAGCACCACAGGCGGATTAACAATGCTATTCGAGTAATGCTTAGGAACCCATACTTCACCATTAAGAAGACAGCCAAAGGTTTGTTCACCTGTTTGTGTAATGGGAGGGAGTTCATCGGGTAATGGTGGATTCGATGTGTCGTCTTTTTGGCAGCTTGTTAAACACGCTAATAGTGCAATGACTGAGAAAAAAAGGATGAGATGTGAATTTTTCATTAGTTCGGAATATTTTTTTTTGCGGTCTCCCGATAGCTATCGGGAGGAACCCACTTTTGATCATCCTCCTGTGTGAGAACTATATCTCATGTGGGTTTCATGAGTTGGATTTTTAGGTTATAATTTGAAATTGGTGGAAGTATTTTAACTGCTCGTTTCAACTTTTGAAAATTCCTGTGGTAAATTTATACTAAAAATCCTTTGAAAATACAAATTTGAAAAAAAGAAGGGGGGAGGGTTGATTATCAAGCTTTTATGTGATGCTTCGTCAGTCTCCGGCTTTTTATATGGGTTGCAAAACGTCAAATTTCTACCTAAAACCAAAGTTTGGTGTGCGAAAAAGGGAGGATTTAGGCTTTGTAAAAAAATCTCTTAGTCGTTTGTCCTAAAATGGTTACGTAGTTTGTCGTTTTAACAGGAAGGCAATTATCGCAAGCTGCTGGTGCGGTGTTGGTGACGGGATGTTTGGTGTTAAGCTTGCCATTTCTAAGCGGGGGGGTTATCCGGGCTAAGGGTTTCAACCTTGGGAAAAGATAAAATACATCAAGACACTCCAGCCCTTGAAATGTTATATTCAAATGTGTCTCTTTGGAAAGCATCCGCCAAGCTGGATATTTCCAGCCAATTTGCACCGTTGCATTATTGCCAAAAACTATCTGTTCGCAGGCTCTCACGACGCCGCTCAAAACGCTGCCATGATCTACTCCTTCATGGCTACATGTAAACTCAACAACATCGACCCGGCTAAATGGCTCGTGAAAGTCCTCAGCAAAATCAACGAAACCAAAACTTCAGACTTACACAAGCTACTTCCATTTAACTTTGAAGGCTAAGAAGTGCGTGGTGTAATGCAGGAAGGGGAAATGGCGAAGATGTAGTTCGCCGGAGGCTTACGTAAAAAATGTTAAAATACAAATTTGTTTAAACAATGTATTAACTCCATAAAGAATAGAAAACCATCAAAAAATACATACTTATTATCCTTTAATATTGTTTAATGCAAAATTTTTATCCCCGATTTCTTTAGAATGCCATAATTGGTTATTGTACGAGTAGTCGTTATTTCTACTATGGTCGTAACATACGAATTTCCATCATAGTAGTCGTGGGATTCTATTTTCTTCGTAATGTCAATCCATTCCTCTCTAACACCCAATGTAACAGGCGTACCATCATTTAGAGATAAATGGATGGTTCCATCACTATTTAGATCTAAAATTGAATAAACTCTGTTTTCTGTTGGGATATTATAATAATCTTTTAAACCTCCTGCTTCCCCTCCTCCATTAACACCTATACCACCAGTCATTATCATTTGACTTCCTTTAATTACTTCTAATGCATCAAAATTAAAATGGCCATAATCATGTTCATAAAACGACAACTCATTTCTTTCATCATCAAAAATATAGGTGGGTTGACTTATGGCCGGATGTGTAAATTTATCTCCATCAATAATATTAGCATAAACAACGGTTTTCCAGTCCACAAACACATATTCATCATCTGCAAGCGCCCAATTATCCTTCGAGCACGAAAAAAGTGTCGTCAGCATTAAAAGATAAATTATAGAAAAAAGTGCTGTTCTTTTCATTATGGGAAATTTTAAGACCCAAATATACATTACTTGTGTAACACAAACTGATTTTTAATAAATTCAATCACGACATGTGATGTCATAAATTACCTTCTCTATGTCATATAAAAAGCAATTACCCGGTAAAATAAGGAAAATTCGTGAAATCAAAGGTTTCAGTCAAGACTATATGGCAATGCAGATGGAGATGAGCCAACGACAATACCAACGTCTTGAAAGCGGCAAAGCCGACATTAACATGAGCAAACTGGAAGAAATATGCAAAACTTTAGAGGTTTCTATAGATCAGTTACTGGGATTTGATGAAAAATATATATTTCAAAACTGCAATAATGCTTTTGGACGCGAAAATGAGTATCATAACCACTTTCCTCAGCAATTGGAAGAACTATATCGGGAGCGCATCAAACATCTCGAAGAAGAAATTGTGTACTTGCGAAACATGCTGAAAGGGAAGCTGTAAAGATATATATTTGGTAGCGTCGTGTTCAACGCCATAATCAGCATCTGCCCCCTACCTTGCTATCAAAAACTTTTGCGTTTTGATGACTCCCTTTGCT
>REDE01000133.1 GCA_007693635.1 Flavobacteriales bacterium
ATGCGGATTGGCTGTGCAGGTTTGTGAGTGTGGATCCGTTGAAGGATGATTATCCTTATTACACGACTTATCAATATGCGGGGAACAAGCCGGTAACGAACGTTGACATAGAAGGGTAGGGAGCTGATAGTCAGTTGGAAGAATAAAAGGTTGGGTAGCAACAGAAGGTTTACTTACCAAGTGAAATTGTAGAGGCTTTTTTGGAGTTGAAACTTTATACTTGTTAGCTAAAGTTCATTGCAATTATAACCTCGATAAGAGTTTTTTACTATGGAGTCAAGGTGATTTGTGTTCTTAAAAAAAAATAGGGCCGGTTATGCTTTTTTACATAACCGGCCCTATCATTTTTACTTTTTATTGTTTGATCATTCGTTGAATGTGTATCGCGGAATTTTTCTCTAGTCTTATAATATATATTCCTTTAGGTAAATCTGATACCTTGGCTTTTGCGTTTGTTAGCACTCCAGTCTGCACAACTTTAGCCTGCAAATCAATGATGGTGAATGTGCCGTTTGAAAAAATAGGATCGGTTTCAAACTCATCACGAACCGGATTTGGGAATATTGATTTGAAGGTGTTATTTGCAGCCATATTTTCCGAAGATAGGCCTTCAGGAACAAAACGGTATACAATGCCTTCGTTGGGCATTCCCGTTAAGCTGGTAAAAATAGTGTTTGCCAATGTGGGATTATTAACCGGACCAGAAAGTAAATGAACATTCGATTCGGTTCCCGTCATTAGGTTGAAATTTATTAAACCTGTCATGAGTCCCGGCATCGAAAAGTGCCAGAAGTCCGGAGTAAGTGTAGTACTTCTAGGCCCATAGCGGTGCTCAATAATCCCGTTTTCATGTAGCCAAAACTGGAAGTTTACGAACTCATTCAAGGTTCCATTTTCGTCCATTTCATCGTATGAGCCACAGTTTTCCCACTGAATCTTAAGTATTCGGTCGGGTGAATTACCGTCGATACGATATTTGATGGATGACTGACTAACCCCTGAAATGTAGCCTCTGTCGATTATATCAGATTCCATTGGAATGAATGCCGTCGCTAAAAGGGGGTTCGTGTAGTTGATGCCAATCATAACTCCTCCAAGACCGAAATCGAAATCTAGTGAATCAACATTTACTCCTAATATTGGAAAATTGAAAGGATTTGGGATCCGAGCATCAGGATCGTCCCAAACTTGTCCGTTATTGATGTCGATTGCGCCTGTTGTGGTAATTGGTGTGTAGGTTTGTCCGGTTAGGGTTTGTAAACTGTAAACAAAATTCTCTGCACCGTAAATTGTATTTTGCTCAAAACGTTCGGAAAAACGCTCTTTTTTTTGCTGAGCTTGTGCGTTAAGACAAAGTCCTATCAACGCTGAGAAATATAAAATTTTTTTCATCTGTTTAAAATGGTTTTTTAGTTGGTCTACCGATAGCTATCGGGAGAAACCCACATTTGACTGTCTCCGTGCTTTAGAAAATTTTTCTTATGTGGGTTTTATAGTTTTTAAAAATTAATTGGTTGATATTCCCTGTTTGAATCATTGACTAGTCTACTAGTAATTCGTCAAATTTCAGGAAGTGTATCCAACTTTGAGTCGTTGGAACTATGCAAAGATAGTTTGGTTAACCAATTAAATAACAATCCAGAAAAAATATTTTCGCTATATTTTGAGTGAGTGTCGGGTGGACTATTTATCGACTAACGCTTGTAGGTTAATGCTGTCTTTCAGTATAAAGCGCGCAAAGAGTTCTTCACTGTACCACTGATATTTTTTAGTGAGTCGAATCACGTTTTTATGCGTTTCATCTTTGTACGCGTAATTCATCATTGCATCAGGGGTATCCCAAATACTTATGGTTGCTTGTTCAATTAGCGGGAGTTCCCCTATACCTATGGAGAAACTTAATTCGGGGAACTGATAAAGTTTTTTGGCGGTTTTTCCAACCTTGAGCCAGAATCGGAGTAGTTTACTCAATTTTATGCGTGCGCGTGTGAGAATGACTACGGTGGAATTTTTTTCGAAATCTGCGCCTTTTTCGAAAGGGTTGGTTTTAGACCACTTTCCGTGTGATTGCACATTGACTAGAAATAGGTGACTAACGGATTTGCAGCGGGATGAATATTCTAATAAATAACTGTTTTCTTTTAAAAATTCTCGTGCATAATTCTCATTTTCCCAAACAATGAGCCAGCAGTAGTTTGTAAAACTCGGCGTGATGTTAAAACCCTTACCGGAGCCAGACCCCATTGATTTGAAAAAAAGTAATCCGGGGATTTTTCGCAGATTTTCTGGAGCTATCACAACCTGACTAAAGGCCCAGAAATTATCTTTTAATCCTGCAGTGGTGAAAAAGCTAAGGGTTGTGACTTGCGCCTCCATTTATTTTTTACGTACTATTATGGTTTGCACTCCCATGGGAATAATTTTTTCTAACAAAAAGATTGGTGAAAGAAGGACTTTCCAGAGGACTAATCCCCAAAAGTACTGACTCATGTCGCCTTTCCAATTTGTGTTTTTGCCTTCTCTATATCCCAACCACCATAATGTAAACGCTGAGAGGGTTCCGTATGTTCGGTGTTTTTCAATCTCCCATTTTTCTGGCGGGAAAACTAATGCCCAGCTAGTTTTGCTAAACATGCTTAGGTGTCTAGGGGAGTGCCAACCTTGCCAATTTTGCTTTTGGAGCTTTTGCAGTAAGCTTTCGTACATGGGGACTTCCGCAATAAAATATCCGCCGGGTTTTAGGCTTGCATGGATTTTTTCAATGGTGGTTGGGATGTCGTAATCGTGTTCGAGATAATGCCATGCGGTAATTAGGTCAAACTGTATTTTAAAATCGAAGTTTTTCCAATCGCATTCGTGAAGTTCAAGTTCCTTATATTTATCCAAATGCCAATTCGCCGATACAAAATCTACCCCTACGGCTTTGGATTGGTGCAATTGAGAAAAGGTTTTTAAAAAATCGGGTTTACCACAGCCAATGTCTAAAATGTGGATTTCATCCATGCGATTTGCGTATGTGGCTAATAGTTTGGCGCGTTTTTTATTGAGATTGACCTCGTCGCGCTCCACAAAATCAGCGAATTTTCCCCATGCTGAACTTCCTCGGTAGGGTAGGTAGGCGTCGGAGTAGAAGGTGCTTAAGTGTTTTTCTTCTACTGGGTTAATAAGAAATACGGACTGGCAGTTTTGACAAATGTTGAATTGGTATTCTTCACTATCGTCATCATGCATCATGGCTTTAGTTTTTATGTAAGGCGCATGGCTGTAACTTGAACAAACAGAACAGCATGATTTACTGGGTGCAATTGACAAAAGCTTAATTTTTTAATGTGGACGAAAGAGACTGAACAAGATTACTGCTAAAGTCTCACATAATAACCAATAATTTGCGCATTAAGTTTTTGTAGAAAAATACAGTTCCGGTCCTGATAAAGCTAAATGCTTATTCGAGACTAAAAAAGTAATTCTTTGATCATGATGTATACACCCATCACCAAAACGAACCAGCCGAATGCGGGCTTTAGTTTGTCCCCATCTATTTTTTTTGCTAATGCACTACCAATGAAAATGCCGACGATTGCGAAAGCCGACACACTAAGTAAGAAAGGATAATCTATTGGAGTTTCACTGCTTTCGCCTAGGAATCCAATAAGCGATTTTGCAGCGATAATTAGCAAGGAAGTGCCAATGGCTTCTTTCATGGGAATTTTTGAGAGAATTACCAAAGCAGGTATAATGAGAAAGCCGCCACCAGCACCTACAAGTCCGGTTAAGGTCCCTACTACAGCTCCTTCAATTAATATGATAGGGTAATTGAATTTAGGTTTCTCGTTTAACAACTCTACATTTAATGGTGCGCTTTTCTTAATCATGCTATACGACGCGGCAATCATTAAGATCGCAAAGATGACCATTAGCAATATGCTTTTGGTAATAACAAACGAGCCCAAAGTGAAAACTTCGTCGGGAATAGCGGGTACAATTACCGCACGGGTAAAGTAAACAGCGGCAATTGATGGAATACCGAAGACAACGGCTGTTTTTAGGTTGATGAGTTTAAGTTGAAAGTACTTAAATGACCCGATGGCACTACTAATACCTACTATGAAAAGCGAGTAAGCCGTTGCTACAACCGCGTCTAATTGAAATAAGTACACCAAAACGGGAACCGTTAGGATACTTCCACCGCCGCCAATTAGGCCCAATGATAATCCAATAAGAATAGATGCTAAGTATCCGATTAATTCCATTATTGCTTAATTTTTTGCAAAGATGTGATGTTTGCTCGTATTAATTAGAATAAGAAATTCTTAAAACCGCGGATTTTCATGCGTTTTTGTTCCTATAAACATCAAAATCGAGATGTGTTCACATTCGACATTAATTTTTTGTAGAATAATTTCTCAACACTTATTGATTAGATTGGCCTTAATATTTAGTTGTCAATGACTCAAAATAATTCTATATTTTTAAGCAAATTTTTATACAAAATGCTATTAACAACATATTTGTATCGATTAATTAACTAATTAAATATTTTATCTGTAAACTGTAATTTTTTTTAAGCATTAATATAAGTAACTAATTATTTATCAGAGTTTGGGTGGTAATAGCTTGTTAATTTAGTTGTCTTTTCGTTAAATTTACACCCGAAAAAATATGTCTAAATCAACTAATAAACTTCTATGAAAAATTTTCTACCTAATCAATGGAGGTGGTTGCGTGCTGGATTTTCGTTGTTCGCCTTTATGGTATTCAACCAAATCTCTGCACAGATCAACATTGCTCCGAATGCTGTAGTGTCGGCCAGTAATTGTAGTACAGGTCCATGTTCAGCCTTTAACGATCAAAACTATGGGGTTTGCGGAACGCAATTGGTATGGGTAAGTACATCTAGTCCACCAGCCTCAGCTCCGGGTGTAAACTGGATTGAATGGACATGGCCGAACACTGAGTCGTTCGACGAAATGGTGATTCACCATGCTAGCGCAACAGCTCGTTTTCTTACGGGTGCCACGATTCAGTTTTGGGATGGTACGACCTGGCAAAATCACCATACCTTCTCAAATTTGACCATGCAATGTATTAACTCCATCACTTTTCCACGCTTGACGACCAATCGCATGCGAATCACGTCGT
Organism: Flavobacteriales bacterium; assembly: GCA_007693635.1. Classification (GTDB taxonomy): domain Bacteria; phylum Bacteroidota; class Bacteroidia; order Flavobacteriales; family Schleiferiaceae; genus CSBr16-58. Next base: position 5,140 of record REDE01000133.1, read on the forward strand.
TTCAAATGACGGGCACCGGACAGACCTCTAATCCAAATTTCCGTGAGATTGAAATCTTTAGTGCGCCTACTTCACCGAACGATGCGGGTGTATCCATGTTGGTTGCTCCAAGTGCTTTCTGCCCCGGTATTGAAGACATTGTGGTGCGCGTGCAGAACTTTGGTGTCAACGTCATCAACTTTGTTACGCTTAACTGGCGCGTGAATGGTGTTTTGCAGCCATCGGTATTCGTTCCTGGACCTATTGATACGATCGGCGGTACGAATCCGTTTTTCATTAACGTTAACCTAGGTCCTTGGACGTTTGCGGCGAACACTCCATATACGATTGAGGCCTGGACGAGTTTGCCCAATGCCCAAATAGATACCAACACCTTCAACGACACACTTACCCGTACGATAGGGGCGGCACTTAGCGGTACTTTTACCATAAACGCTTTTGCACCAACTATCGGTACCAACTTCTCAACCTTTACGGAGTTTGCGGATTTTGTAAACAACAACGGAATCTGCGGTCCGGTAGTGGCTAATGTGGTTCCCGGTACTGGTCCGTACTTGGAAAGAATTGTTTTTGGAGATATTCAAGGTTCATCGGCAACAAACACGATTACCATTAATGGTAATGGTAATACCTTGGCTTTTGCAGGTACTTCAACTACTGATTGGGCTACGCTAACTTTGAATGGTACAGACTACATGTCTATCGACAGTCTCACTATTGCCGCCACGGGAGTAGCGAATGGTCTGACCATGATGCTGACCAATGGTGCAGATCACAACAACTTTACGCG
>REDE01000045.1 GCA_007693635.1 Flavobacteriales bacterium
AGCATCTGGATTTTTGGTTACGGCAATAGTTGGTGGTGCGATAATTCCCCTCCTGTATGGAATGCTTGCCGACGAAATAGGGTTAAAAGGGGCTTTGAATATTCTTGTTCTATGCTACACCTATATTTTAATTTTCGGATGGCGAAAAGCTAGAAACCGCGTTATAGTTAATAGGCATTAATCCATTCAATCTCAAGCATAAAATTTCCTTCTTGCTTTTCCGCGACTAAAATCCCAAATTGCTGAATGATTTCCGGGTTAATGGCAGGCGCATCTGGAATAATTCTTCCTCGAAAGCTAGCTTTACATTGTGAAAACGCTATGTTGATGGTTTGCCATTCTCCTGAAGTTTCAAAAATATAACGGTAAGCTGCGCCATCAAATAATGCATTGGTATGAATTCGGAATTGGTACTTTTTTCCATCGCCTTTTACACGGATTTTTATTCCTTGGGTGGAAGAGTGTAAGTTGAAATCCGTTGTACGTGTTCGTGTTGAAGCAAAGCCACCGTTGTTTTCCAAACTCAGATTTCCTGCAAAAACAGCATATCCATCTTCATGAAATTTGAAACTACTTTTCGATAATCCACCCATCACGCCGTCGTTTACTATATACCAACTTTTTAGGGCTGAGTGATCCGAAAAATCGAATAAACGCTGGGAGTCTGAATGTTGAATCATGATGGGAAATAGGAATAAAAGGGAGGCAAATAATTTCATTACTTTTGGGGTATTTAAAAAAAATAGAGACAGCCGCAAGACTGTCTCTACTGAAGAACATCTATTTCCGTTGTATTGTTTATTTGATAGAATCCGACTTCAATTTCACTGCGTCGTCTTTGATAACTTCAACTACATCAGGGTCGAGTAAGGTGGAGGTATCTCCTAAACTACTGGTGTCACCTTCGGCAATTTTTCGTAAGATTCGACGCATGATTTTTCCTGAACGTGTTTTGGGAAGACCGGGTACAAATTGAATAACTTCGGGTTTGGCAATTTTACCAATTTCTTCCACTACGCTATTGATGATTTCCGAACGTACTTTATTAGGATTATCGGTATTTTCTTTCAGGGTAACATAAGCGTAAATCGCTTGGCCTTTTATATCGTGCGGAAAGCCAACTACTGCGGATTCAGCCACTTTTTTATTGCTGTTGATGGCACTTTCAATCTCCGCTGTTCCAAAGCGGTGTCCACTCACGTTGATAACATCATCAACTCTACCAATGATGCGATACATTCCGTTGGCATCGCGCTTGGCGCCGTCGCCGGTGAAATAGTAGCCTTTGTAATGGGAGAAATAGGTAACTCTGCAACGTTCGTGGTCGCCGTACGTGGTGCGGAGCATTCCGGGCCAGGGGAACTTGATGCACAAATAGCCCTCTTTTTCGTTTTCTTCGATTTCCTTTCCGTCGGAATCTAAGAGAACGGGTTGAATGCCAGGCAAGGGATAGCCCGCATGGCTCGGCTTCATGGGTGAATGTTTTCCTAATCCACTGATCATGATGCCGCCGGTTTCTGTTTGCCACCATGTATCTACAATCGGACTCCTTTCTTTACCCACTTGAATGTTATACCATTCCCAAGCTTCTTCATTGATGGGTTCACCCACTGAACCGAGAACTTTAAGAGAGTCCAAACTGTAGCTCAGAACGTGGTCATCTCCCGCAGCCATAAGGGCTCGAATAGCGGTTGGAGCAGTGTAGAATTGGTTAACGCCGTGTTTATCGCAAATTTGCCAAAAACGCCCTGGACTGGGATAGGTAGGTACGCCTTCAAACATCAAAGTAGTAGCGCCATTGAGCAGCGGTCCGTAAACGATGTAGCTGTGTCCGGTAATCCAGCCAATATCGGCGGTACACCAATACACATCTGATTCGTTTGGTTGGAACACGTTTTTAAAGCTATAACCAGCATACACCATGTACCCGCCACATGTGTGCACCACACCTTTGGGTTTACCGGTTGATCCTGAAGTGTAAAGAATGAATAGCATGTCTTCGGCATCCATAGGTTCAGCCGGACAAACCTTATCTACTTTTTCGAGTTCATCATGAAGATAAACATCACGTCCTTCGACCATATTTACTGCCCACTGTGTGCGTTCGGTAACGATTACGCGGGTTACACTATCACATTCTTGGAGGGCCTCATCTACTACGCGCTTAACGGGAATTTCTTTAGACCCTCGATATAGTCCATCGGATGTTAAAACCACTTTAGCCTGCGCATCGATGATTCTATCGGCAAGGGCAGAGGCGGAAAATCCGGCAAAAACCACCGAGTGAATAGCCCCAATGCGCGCGCAAGCTAGCACCGCAACGGTGAGTTCGGGAATCATAGGCATATAAATAGCTACACGATCGCCTTTGCTTACTCCATTGTTTTTTAGTACGTTGGCAAACATGCATACTCTCTCGTGTAACTCTCGGTACGTAAGGCGTACAAAGCGTTCTTTGGGGTCATTGGGCTCCCATACGAGAGCCAACTTATTTCCTCGCGTTGCCAAATGACGGTCAAGGCAGTTTTCAGTGATATTTAGTTTACCTCCTTTAAACCACTTGATATCAGGTTCTGAAAAGTCGTATTCCAATACCTTGTCCCAAGGCTTTGTCCACTGATAATGATTGGCAATTTCTCCCCAGAAGCCCTGAGGGTCGTCCACAGAGTGTTTGTAGGTTTTCTTATATTCGTCAAATGAGTTGATTGCAAAATCCATAATCGTTTTAATTTATAGGTTTTTTTATTGAGATTAATTGTTCGATTTCTGCTGGGATATCGGGGTCGTCGATGGTTCCGGGAATGGTGTACTTTTCTCCGTCCACGATGCTGCGCAAAAGTTTGCGCATGATTTTCCCTGATCGGGTTTTGGGTAATCGTTCGGCAACCACTATTGTTTTGAAAGCGGCAACCGGACCAATTTTTTCCCTTACTTGAGCAATGAGTTCTTTTTTCAATGCATCAGAATCAATACTGGTGTTTTTTACCACTACGAAGGCAAAGGGAATTTGTCCTTTCAGTTCATCTGCTGCTCCAATTACTGCACACTCGGATACATTCGGATGATGTGCTACCACTTCTTCCATTTCGGCAGTGCTGAGTCGGTGACCGGCCACATTGATGATGTCATCCACACGGCCTGTGATATATACGTATCCATCATCATCTATAAAGCCTCCATCGCCGGAAAAGTAGTATCCTGGGAATTGCTCTAGATATCCGCGTTGAAAGCGAAGGTCGTTTTGCCAAAGGGTAGGTAAGCAACCGGGAGGCAATGGCAGCTTTACGCATACCAAGCCTTCTTCATTGGCTGTTGCTTTTTGGCCGTCTTCGCGCAAAATATGCAAATCATATCCGGGAACGGGGAAGCTAGCGGAGCCTACTTTTACCGGTGGTGGATTTTCAGATCCCATGAGATTTGCAAGCATTGGCCAGCCCGATTCGGTTTGCCACCAATGGTCGATAACCGGAATGTTGAGCTTTTCTTGCAGCCATTGAAGGGTGGCAGCATCGCATCGCTCTCCAGCAAGAAATTGGTATCGCAAGGAGTTGGTAACTTGATGTTTTTGAATATGTAGTCCCTCAGGGTCTTCTTTTTTTATGGCACGGATAGCAGTAGGGGCGGTAAACATTACATTTACCTTATGCTCGGCAATTACTCGCCAAAATGTTGAAGCATCTGGGGTTTTGATGGGCTTTCCTTCAAATAGAATGCTGGTACAGCCGTAGAGCAAAGGAGCGTAAACGATGTAGCTATGGCCAACCACCCAGCCTACGTCGCTGGCGGCCCAGAAGACTTCCCCCGGCTGTAATCCATATATGTGCTCCATACTAAAATGTAAGGCAACAGCATGTCCGCCATTGTCCCGTATAATACCTTTTGGTGTTCCGGTAGTGCCCGAGGTGTAGAGGATATACAGTGGATCTGTTGCCTTTACTGGCAGGCAATCCACAGCAATAGATTTTGCAACTAGTTGGTCGAAATCAATATCTCTTGGGCGAACACTGTTTTCAGCTCCAAAATTACGATTAAATACCACAACATAACCAGGTTTGTGCTCAGCTTTATCTATCGCCTTGTCGAGTAGAGGTTTGTAAGGAATAATGCGGTCAATTTCTATTCCTGAAGTGGCAGTTATTATGGCTTTTGGTTTGGCATCGTTGATGCGTATTGCAACTTCGTGAGCAGCAAACCCTCCAAATACTACGGAATGAATGGCCCCAATGCGTGCACAAGCTAACATCGCCATCACGGCTTCGGGAATCATTGGCATGTAAATGAGTACGGTATCACCTTTTCCAATTCCTAAAGATTGGAGACCGCCAGCAAGCTTTGAAACTTTTTCATGCAGCTGTTGATAGGTGAAATGAGCAATGGTTCCGGTAACCGGCGAGTCGTAGGTGAGCGCTCGTTGACTTCCGCGTCCGTTTTCTATGTGAATATCTAAAGCGTTATAACACGTATTGAGCTCGCCATCTTCAAACCAACGATAAAACCCTTTTTCATCCTGCGAAAGGATTTCTTGGGGTTTTTTATTCCAGTGAATTCGCTCTGCTTGTTTTCCCCAAAAATGCACGGGGTCTGCGAGCGATTCGCTGTGCAGTTCTTTATGGGTTTTCATGATTTACTTTGAATTATATTTTGAACATTTTCCATTAAATTCTTATTGCTAAATGGTTTAGTTATGTAAGCATCAGCGCCAAGTTCCAGTCCTTTTTCCATGTCGCTTTTTTTGCTTTTGGCCGAGAGAAAAATAATCCCGCTGTTGGATAAAGCTTGTGTTTTTCGTATGTAAGCACAAACTTCATATCCATCTACTTCAGGCATCATGATATCGAGGATAGTGAGATCTGGTTGGTGATTATTGAGTAGGTCAATAGCTTCCCGACCATCTCGAGCAATAAAGACTTCGTAGCCTTTTTTACGAAAGAGAAAGTCGAGCGACATGAGAATACTCGGTTCGTCGTCAACGATGAGGATTTTTTTAGCCATGATGAGTGAAATCGGTTTTATAGATGGGTATTTCTACGGAAAATCTTGATCCTGATTGCGGTTCTGGTACCATATAGATGCTTCCGCCGTGAAGTTGAACAATGTTTTTACAAATAGCCAAGCCTAAACCTGAACCTAAAGGTTTTTTGCGAAGCTGATTATGGGCTTGATAAAACTTGTCGAAGATACGAAGGGCTTTTTCGGCGTCTATCCCATCGCCATTATCTATTACGTTGAGCTTGATTTTATTGTCAACCTGGTAACCGCTAATGCGAATGTAGCCATTGTCTTGATTGCAGAATTTTGTGGCGTTTGAAAGCAAATTTGTGAATACCTGAACCATTCGGTCATAGTCGAAGTAGGTGGTAGGAATGGAATCTGCTAAATTAACCTCTAAACGAATTTTTTTGCTATCAATGCTTTGGCGCATAGAGCTTACAACTTCATCAATAACCTTTGTTATTTGGTGTTTGGCTAAATTTAGCTTTTGGTTTCCGGATTCAAATTTTTCTAAATCAAGCACATCTGAAATTAAGCGGGTGAGTCTCTCGCAATCGCGAACCATGGTTTGCAAGAAGTTTTGCTCCTCCTCGGGTTCCATTTCACTGCCCATTTCTAACAACAATTCAGCTTGGGTGCGGATGGAGGTAAGCGGGGTGCGCAATTCATGGGTTACAGTGTAGAGGAAATCGTCTTTTATTTCGGATAGTTTTTGTAATCGATTATTGGCGTTTTGCAGGTCATTGGTGAGACGTTGGAGTTGATCTGATTGTATTTTCAGCTGGCGATTAAGGCTGATGACTTCCTGACTTTCTTTAAGGATGTTCACAACCTCGTTGATGCTTATGTCTTCTTCCTGCACCACTGAGGCAATCATTATTCGTGCTGAGGCCGGTCCAATGGCGTCGGTGAGTA
>REDE01000043.1 GCA_007693635.1 Flavobacteriales bacterium
CTTTTGTGGTGCCACTGTTTACTGATGCATAATTATTGAGCCAAATTTGTTTCTTTGCCCTTATGGCCTTTCGTATTTCTGAAATGTTTTTTGAAGTAGTAATGTTGTAGATGGTGTCGGCCAATTCATCCATATCCGTGAGAGCGTATAATTTTTGGAGAATACTTTTGTGTAAGTGGCTGGATAATTTGGAGTCCACCATTACATCTCTAACCGTTGCAGCTTCTTCCATTGTAAAAGCAAATAACTCGTCAGGTAGATAGTTGTTGCTTTTGTGTGTTACTAGTTTGAATCGCTCATTTTCTTTAGTCAACTCAAATCCTATGTCTTTAAGAAGCACTAAATACCTCTCAATAGTGCGCTCACTGACCTCTAGATCTTCGGCAATGGTTTTTTTGCATAACCCCATCTGACTGCGTAATCTTGCAATGATTTGAAATACACGGTAGATTTTTTTGTGTTCCAGCATGCTTTACAATTAGGTTATTTCTGTTGGGGCTAATTTAAATAAAAATTCTTTATTCGATGTCAATTCTAATCAGTCTTTTTTATCAAATATTCTTACGTCTTGCTTTTTTGGTTTGATTCAATTTTTACCTGAAGAAAAACTAAAAAAAGTTGTTATAGCCCGGTCTTGCGCACAACCCCCCTCAACCTCACCCTTCCCTCACTCACATACCCAAAGACCCCGGTCTTTTTTTCTTCACCCCGAACAATGGCGAGGAAGGCGTCACGGAGGTGGGATGGGACTTCGATTTCTACTAAATTATGGTAGGTGTACAGACTGTCGTTGATGCGCTGAAAGGCATTTGATTCGGCAATTTCGGAGGAATTAACGGGGTGGTAGTAGACCTCAGCGTCGAGATGCAATTGGAATTGGGCGGTGTCGGGCGTTTTGGTTTGGGAGACTAATGATTCCAAACTGTAGATGTATCTGGTTCCATCGGATAGGGGAGCGGGTAGTTTGGTTTCTTTTACCCGTAAATGGTGTGTGTAGCCCCACTGAAAACTAAAACCTTCGATATGCGTGGCCTCAGAATCGGGGGAGTCGAGTACGAGTCTTTTGAAATGCTCGTAGTTTTGAAACTCTAAATGGGGTTTTACAGTGATGGTTTTGTAACGAACTTCTTGGGCGAAACTTGCCTGTAGAAATAGGAGCAGTAGAACGACTAGTAGTTTTTGCATTTGGGTTTAATTTGGGGACTTACTTGCTAGTCAACGATGATGCCATAGTTGCTTACCGCCAATCAATGGGCTTTTGAAGCAGCGTATTTGCCCGACTAAAATGCTTGTTCCCAAACCAATACCCCCGATTTGCGCTAAGGGGTGAGGGGTGGCCACTGCTCAGTATGTGGTGCCGCTTGGGGTTGATGAGTCTGCTCTTTTTTTGTGCGTGTCCGCCCCAAAGCATGAAAATCACGTCCTCGCAGTGATGATCGATGTATTGGATGACGGCATCAGTGAATTTTTCCCAACCGAGTTTAGCGTGTGATCCGGCCTTGCCTGCTTCTACGCTCAGACTGCTATTGAGTAAAAATACACCCTGAACAGCCCAGCGTTCTAGGTCGCCCCAAGGATGCGGAGTGATTTCTAAATCGGAGGCGATTTCGCGAAAAATATTTACCAACGACGGGGGATGCGCAATGCCGTTGGGTACGGAAAAACTAAGTCCGTGCGCTTGTCCTATCCCGTGATACGGATCTTGTCCAATGATAACTACCCGAATGTCCTGCGGTAAACAAAGGTTAAATGCGTTGAAAATGAGCTCTTGAGGCGGGTAGCATCGCGTATCTTGATAGGCTTGGTGAATGTTTTTTTCCAGGTTAATATACCATTCTTGCTCCCAAATATGCTTTAAAGATTCACGCCAAATTGGATGTAGGGTTTCTCGCATTGAGGACTTGTGTTATTGCTTGGTCAAAATTACAAATAAATACTTGGTGCCGGGCCAACTCTTTTTGCGTGCTCATCTGGAACGTACCTTTGTGTTATGTTTGAAATGGCCGACATTTGGTTACTTGCCGCTGGATTGGGCATGTTTTTATTTGGTATGCATCAGCTCGAGCACGCGCTAACCGAGCTGGGGGGTGCGTCGTTTCGGAAAATGTTGCGTTCATTTACCAAGACCACCTGGAAGGGTATTTTGGTGGGTGTGGTTATGACGGCAATTTTGCAGAGCAGCTCTTTGGTTACGCTTCTAGTATTGGCTTTTCTGGGTGCGCGTATGTTGCGATTGCGGAATGCTTTGGGGGTTATTCTGGGGGCTAACTTGGGCACGGTAGTCACAGCCTGGCTGGTGGTTCTGCTCGGATTTTCGGTTCCTATTCGCGATTTTGCCCTGCCATTTGTGGGTCTGGGAAGTTTGGTTTTTCTCTTTGCCTCAAATCGGCCGAATTTGAAATATACCGGGGCTTTTATCTTTGGCTTTGGTCTGCTTTTTCTCGGACTTGATTTCATGAAGGAATCGATTGAAGACGTGGCGGCCTCGTTTGATATTCGAGTGTTGTCGGATTTGGGTTTGTGGGTTTTTCTGCTTACGGGAATTATCGTCACGACGATTATACAGTCGAGTTCGGCAATGATTGTTATCATTCTCAGTAGTTTGAATGCTGGTTTGATCGATTTGGTTCAGGGCAGTGTTTTGGTCATTGGAGCAAACATTGGCACTACCGTTACCGTAGGCATTGGCGCGATTAATGGAGTGAGCGATAAGCGTCGATTGGCTTTGGCACATTTTATTTTTAATGTGGTTACAGGTCTGCTATTCTTCGTGTTTATTCGCCAAGTCGTGGAGGGTGTTTTCTCTCTTATCGAAATCGAGGAGGTCTTGATCAAATTGGTTGTATTGTCGACACTGATAAAATTCACGGGCGTACTGTTGTTTTATCCCCTCATTGGAACTTTGGAAAAATGGTTGATCAAGCGCTTTACGAAGTCGGATTCCGCCGGAGCTACGCAATACGTGAAAAATGTATCCCCCGACGTTCCTGAGGTGGCCATTCAAGCGATTGAAAAGGAAATGCCTGGGGTTTTTGCTTCGTCTTTGCGGTATATAGAAATGGTGTTGGGTGTCGATAAGCGGAGTGAGGCCTCATTGCCGTATTTGTCGTTATTGAAATCCGTTCCCGATACGGACGCGCGTTATGATGATTTGAAACGCTTGGAAGATGAGATCACGGAGTATAGTTTGGCCTTGCAGGGGCGAACATTGACAGACATTGAAGCCAATCATTTAGACCGTTTGATGCAATCGTTGCGGTCGCTGACCTACGCCGCCAAAGAGGTGCGTGATATTCAACACAACATCAAGCAGATTCGACAAAGTAACGACAAAGTGGCCACCGCCTTGTTTGCCGATCTTGTGCAGGAAATGAGTGTTTTAATTAAGGATCTTCGCGATGCGGTTGGCAGCAATCAGTTGTCAGCAATGTCGTTTTACGCCCGAAAAGAACGTTTTGCGCAGCTTTATCCTTTGCATATACAGTCGTTGTACCAGCATTTAAAGGATAAGCCCTTAAAGGATTTATCGGTGAGTAGTCTTACCAACGTCGTGCGAAAGATGAATTCTTCCATGCAGTATTTGGCGGAGGCTGGTGATCAAATGAGTCTGGCACAGGCAGATTTATTTCCCGAGCTTGCCGATTCGTGATCTATGGAGTAGGACATAGATCAAAAGCTTATTTTCTTGTAAAAAAACTCTGTTCGGTGTAAACGAAGTATAGTATTTTAGCCCACTCTAATTCACATGACAAAAAATTCTGAGGTATGCGTTTAAGTTTGCTCATCATTTTAATGCTTCCCTTGTATCTATTTGCCCAGCGCCGGGATAAGGAGGAGCGCATTGTCTATTTCACCGATGATCAGGTGAAGCGGTCTTCGGTCTTTTTAGCGGCCGATGGCTCGGGAATTTACAGCAATCGCAGTGTTCTCGGACAGCGTGGAGCGGGTTTTGCTCCGGGTGCTATTGAGCAAATTCCTCGTTCACGCGCTACTTTTGCCTATCATTATGGTGGGTACTTTGGCGTGCGATTGTCTCGATCTTTGGAAGTCTCTTTTGGTGTTTCGCAGAATAATGCGGGTTGGTTGAATCGTCGGACAGAGTACGAAGGGATTTCTACCCAAACCCGGGTTCGCCTCAATCAAACCAATTTACCCGTTCATTTTTCGTTTTTCTCAAAAATGAACGACTTTTTAATCTTAGAAGTTGTTCCCATGCTAGAGCTCAACATGCTTACTTCCTATACGGAGGACATCAGCATGCGCCGTGAGCCCTTTTCTGATTTGGTAAAATTGGATATGGTAGACGAAGCACGACAGTTTAATATTTCGGTGGGTATTGCCATTGGTGGTCGGTTTATGTTAACCGATCAGTTTTCGTTTTACGCCCGTCCATTTTTCCGATACATGGTCAACCCAATTTTGGAAACCGATGATCGCCCTAGGGAGGTTGTCTGGGGTGTGGGTTTAATGACCGGTTTACGTTTTGATTTCCTATAAAACAAAGATTTATGCAAGAGCGTCCGCAAACTTTAGGCGAATTTATTATTGATCATCAACGCGATTTTCCCTACGCATCTGGGGAGTTGTCGCAGCTGTTGAGTAGTATTCGCTTGGCTTCTAAAATAGTTACCCGTGAAATTCGCAAAGCTGGATTAACGGATATTTTGGGTTCGAATGAGGTGGAAAATGTCCAGGGTGAAACCCAAATGAAACTCGACGATATCGCCAACGAAATTTTTATTAAAGCTTTAAAGGCGCGGGGAATTATTTGTGGTTTGGCCTCGGAAGAAATGGAAGATTTTATCATTTTTGATGAAGAAAAACACAAAGATAGTAAGTATTGCGTGATGATTGATCCTCTGGATGGATCCTCCAATATTGATGTGAATGTTTCTGTAGGAACAATTTTTTCTATTTACCGACGAATTTCTCCACAAGGCGAGGCGGTTCGTTTGGAAGACTTTCTGCAGCCCGGAAGAAATCAAGTGGCTGCTGGCTACGTGGTTTATGGTTCTTCTACCATGTTGGTTTACACTACCGGTCACGGGGTGAATGGTTTTACCCTCGAGCCTTCGATAGGTACATTTCAGCTGAGTCACCCCAATTTACGTATGCCGGAAGACGGGAAAATATACTCTGTAAACACCGGTAATTACCTAAAATTCCCCGATGGGGTAAAGGCCTACATCGATTATTGTCAGGATGTTGATGCGGCTACCGGACGCCCATACACCGGCAGATATATTGGTTCCTTGGTTAGTGATTTCCACCGAAATTTACTCAAAGGTGGTATCTACTTTTACCCTCAGGGCACCAACGCTCCTAACGGAAAATTGCGTTTGACTTACGAATGCAATCCTCTAGCGTTCCTCGCCGAACAATCCGGTGGTATCGCCACAGACGGAAAACAACGCATTATGGATATCGAGCCTCAGGAGCTGCATCAACGTGTTCCGTTTTTTGTGGGATCCAAAAATATGGTGGAGAAAGCCATGGAGTTTTTGGGGGAGTAAGGTCTTTTTTCGGATCTGCTTATTCATACATTGAAACTGCGCGTTAGGGTTTTCGATTTAGTTGGTCTGGCCTTAGGTATTTCATAGAAAGCAATAATCTATGCTGCCTCTGACATCTTCTCAGTAAGAGCTTTTGCATTATTTGCCGGTGTGCTGTCGTGTATGTCATCAGTGAATTTTGATTTGAAACGATCATTTAAAATCCTCTGCTGTGGCGTTATGACAGGAATTGACCTATTTAGTATGGTGTGATTTCCTAGACGCTTTTCTTCGATTGTCTTTCAGTTTTTGAGAAATAATAGACGCATAATGCATTTTTAAGATGGTTTTATGTATATTTGGCGGG
>REDE01000117.1 GCA_007693635.1 Flavobacteriales bacterium
GCGCGTTAAATGGACCTGACTAAATTCTGAAGATGGATAAGTTGAATATATTTCAAAATCCCAAGTATAAACCTTCATTTGAAATACAGGCTCTTGGGTGTTGATTTGGTAGTATCCTTTATCATCGGTGGTATGATGGGTAATAACTTTTCCGTATTGGTCTATGAGTTCAATATTTACTGAAGGAATGCCCATACTCGATTGGTTTTCTGTTACTTTTCCCGAAAGTGTGCCAGTAAAACCCCCTAGGTTGAAAGAGGGGAATTGTTTGAAAGAAGGAGTGCGAAAACGAATATCATCTATATCGGGAATACGGGTAACTTTTTGGGGGATGGTATTTGTGAAACGGATTTTCACATTTTTCCAATCGCTGCCTGTTTGCTGGAAAAATGAGGCTTGGTGTAAAACTTCTAATTTGTTTTCCGGAAAATGAGAGCGTAGTTCGTATTGAGGATTCCAGCCACCTTCCCGTGAAATTACCGAAAGCATAAATTGAATAGCACCGCTTTTCTCCACCTCAATCTCCACTTCTAAGAACTTCTCATTGCGTCTTGTGGCGTAAAGACTTCTGGAAATATCTCCACCCATGCGGTAGCGGTCGCGTCTTTTCTCCCGATGTTGAAGCAGCAGCTGATCTTCTCGCTCTTGCAAATTTTTCATTCTCTCCTGATAAAAATTCACCGCATCGCGCCACACTACCGCCGTGAGAGTTTGCTGTCCGGCAATGGATTTATTTTTTTCTAGCATTTCGCGTTCCTTGCGCACCAGCTCAATTTCGCGTTCAAGCTTTTCAATATCACGATGGAAATCCTCCATTTTTTCAAGCTGTGGAGTGAGCTTTCCAATGGTTGATTCGTCGAGAAAAGGGCGGGTTTTCAGCCGCATAGACTTTAAAATAAAGCCGCCTTTTCCATCAAAAACAAAATCGTTTTCCGTTAATTCTGCCGGTAAACCCATTATTTGATAAACCTGAGTACCCGCTTTTGCATCGGTGGAAACCTCCATAGAAATTTCCACACCGCCGGGAAAGAAAGTAGCAGATTTTACTGTGGGCTGTAATTTTTTGGTTTGGGCAAATACCAATGCTGGGAAAATCATTCCGAAGATCAAAGAAAAAATGCGCATGAGGAAATGGTTTTGAAATGAATTGAATTTTGAAGCTAAATAGACACAATTGGCAGTCACTAATTGTGCCATTAGCAAAGTAAAACGAAAATTTGCATACACCACCTTTTAAATACTACCTTGCGGCCCGTTTTTGTTTTGGAAAAAATTCACGGAGCAACAAACATAATAATCCAAAATCAAATAAACATAAATATGAAGAAAGTAGGGATGCTGCTTGTATCCATCGGAATGGCTATGACAGTACACGCACAAAACACCAAAATTGATTTTACAGAGTACACCCTCGACAACGGGCTACACGTAATTCTGCACCAAGACAACGCTACACCCATCGTGGCGGTTTCTGTACTTTACCACGTAGGATCCAAAGATGAAGAAGAAGGACGCACAGGTTTTGCACACTTTTTCGAGCACTTAATGTTTGAAGGAACAGAGAATATTGGTCGTGGTGATTACATGAATATTGTCCAAGCAAATGGAGGTTCGCTTAATGCAAATACCAGTCATGACCGCACCTATTACTACCAAGTTCTTCCATCTAATCAATTGAAGCTTGGACTTTGGCTGGAATCAGACCGCATGCTACAGGCCACCATTGATGATAAAGGTGTAGAAACGCAGCGCGAAGTTGTAAAGGAAGAAAAGCGCTCACGCATCGACAATCAACCTTACGCGTCTTTCCAAGAGGAAATTTTCAGCAGGGCATACCGTAAACATCCTTACCAAAACGTGCCCATTGGCACCATGGAGGATTTAAATGCGGCGAGCTTGAGTGAGTTCATCGACTTTTATAAGAAGTTTTATGTGCCCAATAACGCTACCCTTTCCATTGCCGGCGATATCGACATCGAGGAAACCAAGAAATTAATTGAGTTATACTTTGGTGAAATTCCCCGCGGACAGGTAGAAATCAACCGTAATACCATCGTAGAACCACCTCTAGGAGGGGAAGTGCGCGACACCATATTCGATAATATCCAGCTTCCTGGTATTTTTACCGCCTACCGCATGCCTCCCCAAACCGACCCAGACGCCTATGCGTTGAGCATGCTTACACAATTGCTTTCCAGTGGGCGCTCAAGCCGTTTGTATAAAGAGGTAGTTGATAATCTTCAACTCGGATTGCAGGTTTTTGCCTTCCCGTATAATCTTGAAGATGGAGGATTATTTATTACCCTTGCTTTGGCTAATATGGGCAAAGACATTGCTGAGCTCGAAGCCGCTGTGGATGCAGAGATTGAAAAAGTACGCACCGAATTAATCAGCGAGCGCGAATACCAAAGAGTACTCAATCAGTTGGAAAACAGCTTTGTTGCCCAAAACAGCACCATGGCAGGTATTGCCGAACGCTTGGCCGACTACCACGTGTACTACGGAGATGCCAATCTTATCAATACCGAAATTGAACGCTATCGCGCAATTACTCGTGAAGATTTGCTTCGTGTGGCTAAGAAGTATTTGACGAAAGATAACCGAGTGGTTTTGTATTATCTTCCAAAAAATAGCCAGTAATTGCCCATACAATAATTTAATGAGAAACATTTCTAGGGCAGATTCACTTTTCACAATAGGGTAAATGTCCGAGGAATTTCGTTTGACTGATTAAAATAAAGAATCAATGAAAAAATTTGTTATAACCAGCATTTGCGCCTTCTTAACGCTTACGATGACTGCACAATTCGACCGCAACCAGATGCCTGAACCCGGGCCAGCACGTGAAATCCAACTTGGTAAGTACAATACCTTCAAGTTGAAAAACGGTTTGACAGTTATTGTGGTAGAAGACAATAAACTTCCCCGCGTAACCATGAATCTCCTCGTAAATCGCGATGCTATTTTTGAAGGAGATAAGGCAGGATACGTTGAGCTTGCCGGAGAGTTGATGCGTAGAGGTACTGCCAGTCGCCCCAAAGAAACTCTAGATGAGGATATTGACTTTATGGGAGCGAATGTTTCTACCAGTTCCACCAGTATTAATGCTAGCGGACTTTCTAAGTATGCCGAAACCTTATTGGAAATCATGGCAGACATTGCTATCAACCCAGCTTTTCCCGAAAGTGACTTTGAGAGTCTTCTGCTCAATGCACGTTCTGGTGTACAAAGTGAAAAAGAGGATCCAGGCTCCATTATGCGTCGTATGCGCAGTGCGGTGATGTACGGACTCGACCACCCTTACGGAGAAGCTATGACCGAGGAATCCCTAGATAATATTACCTTGGAAGATTGTCGCCAATATTATGAGACCTTCTTCCGTCCAAATATTTCTTACTTGGCGGTTGTAGGTAACGTGCGTACGAAAGATGTGCGTAAATGGGCTCGCAGGTATTTCCGCAATTGGAAAAAGGCCGAGGTTCCCACTACTACTTTCCCCGCACCGCCCATGCCTGAACAACTCAGTGTGGCGTTCTCTAACCGAAGCGCATCTGTTCAATCGCAGATTGTTATTGGAAACACCATCAACCTTACTCCCGGCCATCCCGATGTGGTAAGCATGCGTTTGGCTAATCAGATTTTGGGAGGAGGTTCCCAGGGGCGTTTGTTCCAAAACTTGCGTGAAGATAAAGCTTATACCTACGGAAGTTATTCCAGCTATAGCACCGACAAGCTCATAGGAAGCTTTACCGCCTCTGCTGATGTACGTAATGATGTTACCGATAGCGCGGTAACCCAGATTTTAGGAGAAATCCAAACCATGCGCACCGAGTTGGTGGATGATAAAACCTTGCAAGACGTGAAGAATTTCTTAAGTGGAACCTTTGGTTTATCGCTTGAGCGTCCGCAAACCCTAGCGCGTTTTGCCTTAGACATTGAGCGCTATGGCTTACCAAAGGATTATTATAGCAATTATTTGAAAAATTTGAATGCCGTTACTGCCGAAGACATTAAGCGTGCAGCCAATACTTATATGCGTCCTGAGAACGGATTTGTATTTGTTGTGGGAAAAGACGCAGAGGTAGGTGATAATCTTCAAGCATTTGGAGAAGTCCGCTATTTTGATCACCAAGGAAATCTTACCGAGCGACCATCCGTGAATATCCCCGCGGGCATTACAGCTCAGAGTGTAATCAATAAGTACTTAGACGCCGTAGGAATTGCTAATGTTTCCCAGTTAAAGGATTTAAGCATGAGCATGAAAGCGGAATTGCCCGGTGGACAAGGAACATTGAGTATTGTTATTAAGAAAAAAGCCGGTAAGGAAGCCAACATGTTCCTTCAAGAGCTCGGTATGATGGGAATGACCATTCAACGCCAATCATTTGATGGCAAAAGAGGACAGTTTATACTTCAAGGTCAGAAGCAAGATGTTGAAGGAGCTGATTTAGCCGATTTGATGATTGAAGCGGAGTTTTTCCCCGAAGCCAGCTACGCAGCTGCAGGATACGAAATGCGTATTTCAGGGGCAGATCGTATCAACGGAGAAGTTGTTTATATCGTAGAGGTGAAAAAACCAGGTGGATCCGTAATCAGTGAGTACTATTACGCCGAATCAGGATTAAAAGTTCGCAGCGAGCAAACCATAGAAACTCCTCAAGGCGAGATGACCCAAGCAACCAACTTCGGCAATTATCGTGAAGTAAAAGGCTTCCTAATTCCCCATCTAATGATTCAAAATATCGCAGGTATGGATATCCGCATGGAAGCCTCGGAAATTAAAGTTAATTCAGGTATTCCCAACTCTGAGTTTTCAGCAAAATAATTCAAGGGACAACGTATTTTATTTTAGGTACAACGCGTGTTGTTTTAAGTACAACGCACGCGTTGTACCTATTTTTTTACGTGACGAAAAATACTCCTGTTCAAAGAAGAAGCAACGGACGCCATCAATATTGATGTGGAATACCGGTTAGAAATGAAAGCAGAATAAAAAAGAAAATGAAGCGCTTATAATAGGCGCTTTTGTTGTAATTTGCAGTTTCAAAGCGCTGTCCTGATACAAGTCGGTTATGGCTTTGCCGGTTTAACAATTAGCTTGAGCGGGTTTTTTGCTATGTTGGTACTTCATGGTCACTTAAAAGCAGAAGAAATTACGGATTGAACACCATCCAATCTTCAGGTTTTCCCTCGTATCAATTCGGAAAACTGTCTAGACGCTTTATTGATTTGAAGGCTAGTAGTACTTCACGGACAGACATTATTTAGTGGCTGTCTATAAAGTCCGAGAGCTGCGTTATGCTCGATTGAAAATCAAGTCATTTACGTGAGTAAACTCTCTGATATTCCCCCGATAGCTATCGGGGTCGCAAGCCTATCTTCGTACAAAGTATGCACTAACTTTTGTTATTAACCGAAATAAATAACAATCAATAAATTGAAAACGCACCATTTCTCTAGAAAATACATTGCCGCATTTATCGCGGTCTTTCTATCCATGTTTGGGAGGTCAATTTTTGGTATTGGCTTTTATGTACCTCAGTATTCCCAAAAAACAGAGATATCCATCAATGATTCTCTTTCTCGAATGGCCTTTTTCAACCGAATTGAAAGTTATTCAGAAGCCGAAGATGTTGTGACCAATACCCGACCGTACATTCACTCCGACACTGCCTTTTCCTATTTCTATATTTCCGCACAAACAGCCACCGGATTGATGGCTTACGATTCAGCTGTAGTTCGTTACCAGCGAGCGTTTGAGATTGATTCCACACGCAGTCAGGTGAAGCAAAAACTCGCCATCGCCTTAGCAAACAACAACGACATTC
>REDE01000082.1 GCA_007693635.1 Flavobacteriales bacterium
CCGAATGTTTATCGTGAAAAGATTATTGATCCCAACTTGCCTACTGTGCTGGTCTATGGTCACTATGATGTTCAGCCGCCTGATCCGCTAGATTTATGGGATTCTCCACCATTTGAACCGGTGATTAAAAAAACGGACATTCACCCTGAGGGTGCCATTTTTGCTCGCGGTGCCTGCGACGATAAGGGGCAAATGTATATGCATGTGAAGGCTTTGGAGATGTTGAATAAAACCAATAGTCTGCCATGTAATGTGAAGTTAATGATAGAGGGCGAAGAGGAGGTTGGATCTGTCAATTTAGGGTGGTTTATTAAAAACCATAAAGAGCGACTAGGTTGTGACATCATTCTAATTTCCGATACGGGGATTATTGCCAACGACACGCCTTCTATATGCGTTGGTCTGCGTGGATTGAGCTATGTTGAGGTGGAGGTTACCGGACCAAATCGCGATTTGCATTCTGGATTATACGGTGGAGCGGCTCCTAATCCGTTAAATATTCTTGCGAAAATGGTGGCTTCTCTTCATGATGAAAACGGGAAGATAACGATTCCAGGATTTTACGATGACGTTGAAGTCTTGAGTACGGAAATGCGCGCTGATATGGGCCGTGCCCCATTTAGTTCGGAGCGCTTTAAATCGTCTATTGGTATTCCGGATATAGTAGGCGAGGAGGGTTACACCGCGCCAGAGCGCATGTCGATTCGACCCACACTGGATGTGAATGGTATGTGGGGAGGTTATACTGGTGAAGGTGCAAAAACAGTGATCCCATCAAAGGCATATGCAAAAATATCCATGCGCTTGGTTCCTTTTCAAGAGCCGGAGAAAATTACAGAGTTGTTTAAAAATCATTTCGAATCCATCGCGCCAGCAGGAGCAAGCGTCAAGGTGACTCCGCATCATGGCGGTGTTCCGTACGTAGCACCTACCGATACTCCGGGATATCAAGCGGCAAGTGAAGCGATGGAGTCAAGCTTTGGTAAGGTTCCAGTTCCGGTTCGTTCAGGAGGCTCTATTCCTATTGTTGCTTTGTTTGAACAAGAGCTTGGAGCTAAGTCCATTCTCATGGGCTTTGGTTTAGACTCCGACGCTATCCATTCGCCCAATGAGCATTATGGCTTGTTTAACTACTATATAGGTATCGAAACCATTGCAAAGTTCTATCCGAATTTTGTTAAGTACCATAAATCTTAATCCAAGTAATCAAAGCCATCTCGCAAGGGATGGCTTTTTGCTTTGTAACCAAAGTAACCGAACTAAGGCTTTAGGCCTTCGCATCTTTGCAGTGTTCAATAGAAAGGCCTAAAGAAGCTTTTCTTTAATCTTTGAAAATTACGTTAATCAAGTCGCCTAAAGAGAACATGATTTTCTTTTGGAGTGTTTTGCTCTTCAAGAAAGGTGTCGTTTGATAGTGGTGGCTAATTTTAAAACTAAAAAACATGAATGTAGAGCAGATTTATACCGGTTGTTTGGCTCAAGGAGCTTATTACATTGTCTCTAATGGCGAAGCTGCAATTATTGACCCGTTACGTGAAACACAACCGTATTTGGAGCGTTTGGAAAAGGATGGCGTCACCTTAAAGTATATTTTTGAGACCCATTTCCACGCAGACTTCGTCTCCGGTCATATCGATTTGAGCAAAGCTACCGGTGCGAAAATCGTTTTTGGCCCTACGGCTAAAACGGAGTTTGACGCTGTTATCGCTGAGGATAACCAAGAGTTTGCTATCGGAAATGTGAAAATTCGTGTGCTTCACACCCCCGGTCACACAATGGAGAGTTCAACTTTTCTTTTGATTGATGAGCAGGGTAACGACCACGCTATTTTTACTGGCGATACGCTTTTCTTAGGTGACGTAGGTCGTCCGGATCTTGCTCAAAAGGCGGCTTCTATGACACAAGAGGAATTAGCTGGCTTGCTTTATGAAAGTCTGACCAATAAAATTCTTCCTTTGAGTGACGATATTACGGTTTATCCTGGTCATGGTGCCGGTAGTGCCTGTGGAAAGAATATGATGAAGGAAACGGTAGATACACTCGGTAATCAAAAACAAGTTAACTACGCATTGAAGCAGCCTTCAAAAGAAGCTTTTATTGCCGCAGTTACCGACGGTTTGTTGCCTCCTCCAGCATATTTTGGAGATAACGTTGCTATGAATAAAAAAGGCTACGAAAGTTTTGAGCAAGTTCGTGAAAAGGCTTTGCAAGCTCTTTCTCCTAAGGCGTTTGAAGCTGCAGCGGAAGAAACTGGCGCACTGATACTTGACACTCGTGATAATGGTATTTTTGCCACCGGATTTGTGCCAAATTCTGTGAATATTGGTCTTAATGGTGACTTTGCTCCTTGGGTAGGTGCTATGATTCGTTCGGTTGCCCAGCCAATTTTGTTGGTTGCTGAACCGGGTTCGGAAGAAGAAGCGGTTACTCGACTTAGTCGTGTAGGTTTCGACAACGTTATTGGCTATCTCAAAGGTGGGGTTGAAAGCTGGAAAGCTGAAAACCTTGAGCTGGATACCGTCAATCGAATCACAGCTGCCAAGTTTGCTGAGGATGTAAAAATCGGCGAGAGCGTCGTTTACGATGTACGTAAGGAGAGTGAATACATCGCTGAACACGTTGAAGAGGCGTTTAATCGTCCCTTGGATTTTATCAATGATTGGTTTTCAACGGTAAATACCGACGAGCACTTCTATATTCACTGTGCAGGTGGCTATCGCAGTATGATTGCTGCCAGTATTCTTCAGTCTAGAGGTATTCGTAACTTTTCTGAGGTAGAAGGCGGCTTCAAGGCCATTGCTGAGTCTGGTGTTGCCAAAACAGATTACGTTTGTCCGTCAAAAATCCTTAAGTAGTGACTACAAAGGTCTTCGATTGCGGCCGTGCGTTTGGGGTTACTTAATTAACTTTCGAATGTTTCGCTCTCGAACTCTTTAGTTCATCGTTTGTGCTTTAGAGGACAAACTTATAATATCAAAGCCCGATTGCATAACTGCAGTCGGGCTTTTTTGGTGTTTTCGGACTGTTTCTTGTCTTTGTTTTGGTGAAAAAATAGTGAAAATTATAACTGTTTCAAAAAAAGTTTGGACTGAAACGTATTTTTTTATAAATTCGCACTGTGTTTTAGTTTTTCATTCTGTGTTTTAGTTTGAATGATAGCTGCGGAAGTTGGGGAGTAACTTCCGCAGTTTTTTTATTTAATATCTTCGTCCTTAATGGGAATCGTCATTACTATGCAGTAGATAAAAGAGATGAAAAATACTCCGGCTTGGCGTTCGAGTATCGACTCAGTGAGCATAGAGAACAAAAGCGTTAGTGCTAATATTCGACTAGGAATAGAGGTGTTCCGCCAGAGAACGATGAGTATTACGAGTAGACATAGCAAGGCAACAATTCCGTTTTGCGCCCACGATTGCAAGAATTGGTTATGGTAGTTATATCCGATGTCTCGCAGATAATAGAGTTTTTCTCCGTCCCAAAACTGCGCATCTGATTTCTGGTATGCTATACGTAATTTATCGTTGGCATTGCCAGTTCCTGTTCCAATCCAGGGACTTTCTTCAATCACCTCCATTGCGTGTTCCCAGATGTAGAAGCGATGATTCTTTTGTTTGCTGTTATCGATATTTGCTAGATTTCTAAATTCGTCGCGAGTTTCTTGTAAGCGACGACGATTTTCAGGAAAAGCAAAGAAAATAATTAGTAGAAAGCTGGAAACCCCGTATACCCACCACTTTTTTTCTGGGTGATGTTTTAGCCATTTTACTGCCCACCAGATCAATATGATTCCTACCAATGGATATTGAATGCGGGCATTCATTAGTAAGGCAACTGCTAAAAGAAATGCCCCAGCTAATGCCGCCATTAAGGGCTTCTTTGTTCGGTTTGCTTCTAAGGTTAAACACCCTCCCGTAAACACGAAGTACATCGCCAGATAGTGTGAAGGGTTATTCGCGAATGGCGAGTAATGGCGATATGTAAATCCTTCCGGATGAAGCATCAACATGTAGCTCAAGTAGCCCAACGTGCAGATTGCTGAGAGAATGGACACCCCAATGAAAATGTTGAGTAAAAGTCGAGATATGGCACGACTCTGCTGTAGGCCAAAGAGTAGGGGGAAAGCCAGTAGCGGCACGCTCAGACTAATGATTTGATTCGCTTTACGGGTATTTTCAGTGTTGGCCAGACCCGCAATTAATAGCAAATACAGTATGATTGGGAGCCACAATGCCGGTGGTAATTTGAACTTGGAATACCGCAGACTTATGACCCAACCCAATCCTGCAATCATCATTCCTAGCGCAGTAGGCAGCCATTTTACTTGCCAACTAAGCGTAGCTGCAAAATAGATGAGTCCAATATGAATTAAAACAACCGCGACTCGATTCATGATTTGGTGGTGTTGTCTTCTCCGCCGATTATTTGTCTTAATGTAGACAGTAGTTCATTTATCTATTGCCCTGTGCGTGTTCCGCGCCACTCAGTATCGATTGGTATCGATTTTTATCCAGTAGTATTTCAACGGCTTTGCGGACCTCTTCATCGTATTGAAGCGCGTGTTGAATTCTACCTTCTTGATAGTAGTAGCGGGTAATTATTTCGGTTTCTAACTGCTGGCGAATTTCGTCGCGAAAGGTGATTAAATCGCGATCTTTTTTCTGTGAAAACTCACGTTTTAATCGGTTGAGCTCTTTTTCCAAAGATTCAAAATATTGTTCATCACGAGCTGCTTCCTTCAGTTCATCAATTAATTCCTCGGTTTGCGTCTTATAATCGATTTCTTTATCACTTAAAAATGCCACAAATTCTTGGAAGTTTTTGTCGGTTAACCTGAACACAGTCGGTTCCGCAATCCGCTCATTTTTACGAGAAAACTCTGTAGCATATTGAAAAATGTGATCTTCAGCTATGAGTGTTCTCAGCAATTTACTAGGGGTTTTGACTTCCATATCGATGTCTGGATCAATGCCTCCTCCGTCGAAAACAGTTCGTCCTCCCGCGGTGGTAAAGCCAACGCGTAGACTATCTGGAATTTTGGATACACTTCCGTCTTCATTGCGTTCGGCGTAGTTGATTGCTTGAATGCATCTGCCACTTGGGGTATGGTACCTCGAGACGGTAATTTTAATTTGAGCTCCGTAAGAGAGTTTACGCGTTTGTTGAACCAAACCTTTCCCAAACGAGCGTTGTCCTAAAACTACGCCGCGATCGAGGTCTTGGATGGTTCCGCTAACGATTTCCGACGCTGAAGCCGATGAGCGATTGATCAGTACAACTATGGGGATTTCTTCGTCGAGGGGCTGATTGAGCGTCTTGTATGTGCGGTCCCACTCTTTTATTTTCCCCCGAGTAGAAACAACTTCTTTGCCTTTAGGAATAAACAAATTACTCACGTTTATCGCTTCGGTAAGCAATCCCCCGGGGTTGTTTCTCAGGTCGAGGATAACACCTTGCAAATCGTTATCCTTTTTGAGATCTTCAAGGGCTTCCGCAATTTCTTTTGAAGCCTTACTGGTAAAGCTGTTGAGTCGAATATAGCCAATGTTGGGGCCAACCATTCCACAATAGGGGACAGATTTCAGCTGAACTTCATCGCGGGTGATTGGTATAATCATTTCTTTGCCACCGCGATCAATGGTAATTCGGAAGGTTGAGCCTGGCGAGCCTTTAAGTAAGCGACTCACCTCATCTGTTTCCATTTCTTTAACCACGTCATCATTGATTTTAAGAATGATGTCCCCCGCTTTTAGTCCTGCTCTGTCGGCTGGGAAGCCTTTATAGGGCATGGCAATCATTATATCATCACCGCGTTTGCGAATGGTGGCGCCTATTCCGCCATATTGCCCGGTGGTCTGTATTCGAAAATCCTCAACCTCCGTTTCCCGTATATATGTGGTGTAGGGGTCGAGCGACTTTAGCATCGAGTTGATCGCTTTCTCCATCAAATCCTGCGGCTGTGTTTCGTCGACGTAGTAGAGGTTAATCTCTTTAAAAATGTTGGTGAAAATATCCAACTGCTTGTTGATCTCGAAGTAGTTGACGGCCGAAGCGCCAAGTAGCAGTCCTCCAACAAGCAGGGCTATTTTTAATATTCCTTTCTTCATCAGTTGCATTTGTTTTATAGTCAGATTCTGGGCTTTATGCTTTTACGGAATCTATCATTTTTATCTTGTGCCTATTTTTTGCGTTTGTTAATCCAACGGTGGGCTTGTCGATAAATGTAACGCGATATTCCATGGATAGACCCGTAGTGTATTATCAGTGCATATTAGAACGGCAAATTACAATCCGCATTTTATCGCTCATCGATTTCTTTTGACAAATTAACATCATATTCGCAGAAAAGATTTTAAGCGGGTATGCATCATAGTTCATGTGCCTTCTTGTTGGGGGTTAATAGTATGAGTATTGTCGCAAAAATCACTAGAATCATTACCCCTTTGTGTCTCTCTAAAATTGATTCGAAAAACATTCCCGAGTAGAAAAAAAGTGAAAATACGACTAGAGCGATGTTGCTATCTGTGTATTTTTTTAAAACGAAAAGTGGAAATCCGATGAGTATCAAAAGACCTACAATCCCGACGGCTACCCAGGTTTCCCAGTACTGATTATGGCAGTTGTATTTATCGCGAATTCCTGCCTCAAATGCTGCCTCTTCGTAGCGTTTGTGTACGCGCTGCACCCCATCGCCCGTTCCGTGACCTACCAATGGTTTTTCCATGATGCAGTGCCAGCAGTGTTTCCAAATGACCAGTCGGCCGCTGAACGATGTATCTCGATTTTCCTCTTCAACAAATTCGGTAGAGGTATTGATTTGGTAGCGCTGAGTGAAGTGATTGGGAAGTAATAAAAGCAGACTACCCGCCACAACTGGATAATATAATCGACGAGCGTAGTCCTTCAATACGAACTTTTTTTCGAAAAATAGAGTGGCTAGAGTCAACAGGGCAATCAGTATGATAAATCCTGTTCGGGCTTGCAGGAAAACACCACAGTATAAAAGAAGTCCCCACCACATCAAGGTATCAATTGACGGGTTGAAAATAGATTTTTGCTGACGACGATACCACCACAGTAAAATAAGGGCTCCCCCCAGAAATAACATGAAATAGTTTGGATGCATGGCGTAGGCGGAAAGTCGATAATAGCGAAACACTTCCCAATTACCAGTAAAATCACCCTGACCAAAATACCTAGCGGTAGCTCTTATCAGCGTTGCCAGTGCAATAAAGCTGGGCGCTAAGACGAGCAAGCGAATTACTATAGTCTTTTGCACAACTGGCCAAGCCAGCACCATGCACCAAGGCCATAAAAACAGCATAAACTTTATGGCCAATCGACGCAGGGCTTCATCGCTATCTGCGGAGTATATCGAGCCTACAAGATAGATTAAAAACAAGCTTGTGAAGAGCCAAATGGGGTTTTTCTTGACCATGAGCTTCCGTAGAAACTTATAATCACCCCAAATTAGCGATGATATAACGAACAGCATATTGGCCATGCTGTTGAACGATTCTTTGAGTCCTAGACTAATAAAAACCAAGCCCAGACTAAGGGTAACGATTTTTGAGCCAATGGTTTGCGGAAATTGCATGTAGTCTGGGTTTGAAGGGGTGAATATACAAAAGCATTGGGTTTATCACTCACTTGTGTAAATAACTAAATCTCGGTTTTTTACAACTCTTATTTTTGCCGTACTTTCACGGCACAAAACTAAACCTATGGATTACCATCCTTCGCTGGACGAAATTCTCACAATCGACATTCATACGCATATACTGCCAGAGCACATTCCCGACTTCAAAAAGAAGTTTGGATACGGTGGTTTTATTCACCTAGATCATCACAAGCCTTGTTGTGCTAGGATGATGCGTGACGATCATTTTTTTCGAGAAGTAGAATCAAACTGCTGGGATGCCGAGACCCGGATGAAGGAGTGCGGTCATCAGCATGTGGATGTTCAGGTATTGAGTACTGTCCCGGTAATGTTTTCTTACTGGGCAAAACCGCATCATGCGCTGGAGGTCGCCATGTTTTTGAATGATCACATAGCGGATGTTGTTGAGCGTTATCCGCAGCGGTTTGTGGGGTTGGGTACTTTGCCTTTGCAGGATCCACAGATGGCCATCAAAGAGCTTGAGCGCTGTAAAAAAATTGGTTTACGTGGTATTGAAATAGGAACCCACGTGAATAGTTGGAATCTCGACGATCCAAATTTGTTTCCCGTTTTTGCTGCTTGTCAAGAGTTGGATATGGCAGTTTTTGTGCATCCTTGGGATATGATGGGGAAAGAAAATATGCCTAAATACTGGTTGCCTTGGTTGGTGGGGATGCCTGCCGAAAGTTCATTGGCAATTTGTTCACTGATTTTTGGTGGTGTAATGGAGCGCTTGCCCAAGTTGCGCATTGCAATTGCCCACGGTGGAGGTTCATTCCCCGCCACAATTGGTCGTATTGCACACGGCTTTGATGTTCGACCAGATTTATGCGCTATAGATAATCCTATTCGTCCAACGGAATACTTGGGTAAATTTTGGCTCGATTCACTCGTTCATGATCACGACATGCTCAACCATATTATCAAGTTGATGGGTTCTGATAAAATTGCCTTAGGAACCGACTATCCTTTTCCGCTCGGTGAACTCGAACCGGGTAAGTTGATTAAAACAGCCGGACTCGATGAGCAAACAACTCGGAATTTACTGAGCGGATCTGCTTTGGGTTGGCTCAATATGAAGGAAAGTGACTTTCGATAATATTAACTCCGTATATTCGCTGTAGACTCTTATAACGCTATGGAAAATTATCAGTTTTCAACCATGAGTCCCAAAACCAAGCGGGTTGTAGGGTGGCTGGGTTTGGCTATCTTTATTGCTCTTATAATTGCTGTATGGAGCATCGTTAAGTATATACTAGTTGCTGTGGTGTTTACTATTATTTTGAGTCCACTTATGCGACTTCTTGATAAGGTTCGTGTATTTAAAAAGCCATTGAATAAAAATATTCGGGCGCTGATCGGCATCTTTACCATATTCTTGGTTTTCGGAGGGATTATTTCCATCTTCGCGCCAAAAGTTTTAAAAGAGTTTCAAACGATTTCGAATATCAAACTGGAAGATATTAATGAATCTTTGGAATATCCCCTGCAGCTTGTCGATGAGTTTGTTTTTAAGTACAATTTGTCTGCAGATGAAAATTTTAACAGTAAAAAGTACGTCGAGAAAGAAATTTTTAATCTGGTAGGAGCAGGCCGGGTTACCTCTGTCTTTTCTAATTTGGCTTCGAGTATTGGAAATGTCTTTATCGCAATATTTTCGGTTATTTTCATCACTTTTTTCTTTCTGCGTGAACAGGCGCTGGCCACCAATGCTATCATATCGATTACTCCAGATAAATTTGTGCCTCAGGTGGAAAGTATACTGACTAAAACCAGACGTTCGTTGAGTCGGTATTTTATCGGGGTGTTGATTCAAGTTACCTTAGTAGCAACAGTAGTGACTACCGGACTCGCTTTGTTTGATATTGAAAATGCTTTGATTATTGGTGTGTTTGCGGGTATGATCAACATAATTCCATATTTAGGGCCTACTTTAGGGGCTATATTCGGGATTTTTGTTGCCCTAACCACAAATTTAGATATCGATTATTCTACCCAATTGGTTCCTTTTGTGATGAAAATTGTGAGTGTTTTTGCGCTTGTTCAAATGATGGATAATTTTATTTTCCAGCCATTTATTTTTTCAAATTCGGTGAATGCACACCCCTTGGAAATTTTCTTGGTAATCATGGCCGCTGCCAGCTTGGCCGGAATCTCGGGAATGATTGTCGCCGTGCCAACTTACGCCTTTTTGCGTATCGTTTTACGTGAATTCTTTTCCGAGTTTAAAGCCATTCGAGAAATCACAAAAAAGGTTGATGAACCACATGCTTGAGTCTGAACTTTATTTCTGATATCTAATCGTCGTCATATTTTAGGCCAGTCATGCTCGGTTACCTTTGCGGAAAATAGTCGAATATGAGTCCTATCTTCACTACCCGCGAAAGCGCAATGGCGCGCATACGTTCTAAAGATCGTGTATTTGTTCAAGGATCGGCAGCTACACCAGCTTATCTTCTCGATGGACTGGCACAGCGAGCCTCCGAACTTCGAGATGTGGAGCTGATTAGCATCAGTACATTTGGCGATCTAGAAATCACCAAGCCCGAGTATAAAGACAGCTTCTTTTTTAATGCATTGTTTGTATCTGCTAATATTCGCAAAGCAGTGGAGGAGGGCCGAGGTGACTATATCCCGGTTTTTCTTAGTGAAATCCCGCGGTTGTTTGAGTCGGGATTACTCCCAGTTGATGTGGCTTTACTACACGTTTCTCCGCCTGACGCGCACGGATTTTGCTCATTGGGAACCTCGGTTGATGTTGCTCGGTCGGCACTTACTCACGCAAAGTATGTGGTGGCTCAAGTTAATCCGTTGATGCCCCGTACGCACGGTGATGGCTTGATTCATATTTCTGAAATCGATGCTCTTGTCCCTTGCGAAGAGCAACTTCCCGAAGTGCACTATGGCGCACGATTAAGCGAAAGTGAACTCAAGATTGGTAAATATTGTGCTGATATGATTGAAGACGGCTCAACATTGCAAATGGGCATCGGCGCAATACCTGATGCCGTTCTTAGCTGCCTCAATAATCACAAAGATCTCGGGGTGCATACCGAAATGTTTTCGGATGGCCTACTTCCACTCATCGAGAATGGGGTGGTTACAAACAAATATAAGAAACGCCACCCCGGTAAAATCATTACTGCTTTTGCTGCAGGGACGCGCAAACTTTACGATTTTGTAGATGATAATCCAATGGTGAATTTTCTGTCTGCAGCATACGTGAATGATTCCGCCGTTATTCGCAAAAACCCGAAGGTTGTGGCGGTGAATAGCGCTATTGAAATTGACCTGTTTGGACAGGTATGTGCCGATACAATTGGAACAAAGCAGTTTTCTGGTGTGGGCGGACAAATGGATTTTATTAGAGGTGCAGCACTTTCTGATGGTGGAAAGCCAATTATAGCCATGTGCAGTACGACCAAGAATGGCGATTCGAAAATAGTTCCGTTTCTCAAACACGGATCAGCTGTTGTGACCACTCGCGCTCACGTTCATTACGTGGTTACAGAGTACGGTGTGGCTCATCTTTTTGGAAAAAACCTTCGCCAGCGTGCGCAAGCATTACGCGATATTGCTCACCCCAATCACCGTGAAGCAATTGATCGGGAGATTTTCGCACGATTTCCGAGCGTATAGTAGTCCTTTAATAAAAAAACGCCCCGCAGATCTACGGGGCGTTTTTGTTGGTAGTTTGAATAAAAGGCTACTTGGATATTACAACTCTGCTTGTCGTAGTCCCTTCATCCGTGTGAACTCGTAACAGATATGTTCCGGCGGGAAGTAAACCTTGATCAAATGTCTTGCTAAACTTGCCGCTGAACGTGTCTCGGTGTTCCGTCCAAAGCGTTTTTCCGCTGAGATCGAGCAACTGAATAGTTATTTCGCTGCTGTTTTCTTGGATAAAACTTAGCGTGAATTGTCCATTGCTGGGATTTGGATATACTTGAAGGTTGTTGGCTAAGGCAAATTCATCAATAGAAATGTTGAGTACGCTCACCCATTGGCAAAGAGTGTCAGCTCCACATCCGTTGATTGCAATGACGCAAACTTCAAATGAGTCGGCTTGCGGGAAAACAAAGTTCGCTGAGTCTCCCATTGCAGTTCCTAATCCGGCGAAGTCCCAAATTACGGTGTCGGCAGTTCCGGTAAAGACAAAGTCACCGGTCAGACTTGCTGAATTTACAAAATTGAAATCGGCTATTGGGGCATCAGCGATGTCAAGTGTGAGTTCCCCATCTTCTCTCGGACAGCTTCCTACTTCGATAATGATGTTGTAGTAGTAGTAGTAGAATGATGGATTAAAGGTATTTCCAGTGATTTCAAACAGGTTGGGGTCGCCGTAAGGGTATACCGCATTGTCATTGTTTCTAAATAATCCAACTGTTGATCCGGTGGGGTTTGCTCCAAATTGATATTCTCCGGGTGCTAAGGTGATATTGAAAGGAACAACTACTCCTGCGCCTGGCCCTGATTGGGTAAAGGTATGGGAAAACGTATGCACCACATTTTGTGATGGAAGCTCTCTAATTTCTACCTGAACTGTACCAGACCCGTCAGGGAAAATGGTTGCTTCCACAATATCTACTTCATCGTGCGCCTCTACTAGCAGGGATTGTGCTCCTAATGAAACTGAGGCGAAGATTCCTCCTGGTCCAAACGAATTGTCAACGGGCCCTATGGCTTGTGTAGTAATTGAGCCGGAGGCCGTATCTGCCATAACGCGTATTGTAAACGTGGAATCTACCATTGGTACCACGATCGAATCGCCAGTTCCTAATAGGTTGTTGTCGATATCGTACCATTCCAGATCTGGAGACGATGCCGTCTCTTCTACATAGAACATTACAGGGCCAGGACTACATAAAACCTCTGGATCGGTGAAAATTTGAATTGGGCCCGAAGGCGAGACTTCAATTGAAGTTAAGGTCGAGTCGTTATCGGGAAGACTATCATTCACCCATTCAATTAGGGTTAGGATGTCAATATTGCCTCCTGTTTGCGAGTTAAAAGTTCCAATTACGATTGAATCGGTTGCTCCTGGAGCAATTGTCCCAGTAAATGTAGTGGTTAGCGTTGCGGTGATGTCTCCGGAAATTATCGCTCTTAAATCGAAATTGCTTGCAGGCAAGGTCCCGTTGTTGGTGACATTTACCGAAATAATGGCGCTATCCGAACCACATTCTCTCGTGTTAGGAGACAGCAATTCTTCCATTTCTAAGTCATACTCGAAGGGTACGCATATTTCTACGGGTGCTGACCAAGGACCAAAACCACCTTGTGCGCAAATTTCTCGAACAAATACACAAATACAGCTTCCCATTTGCAAGCTATCCATTAAATATCCAGTGTTGTTTGTGGTAGTGCGTAATGTTCCAATCCCTGATCCGGGCTCAAATCCGCAAGAATCCCATTCTACTTCCCATTCCGGACTGTCACTCTCCCAGCTGATGATGGCGCCTCCGGCAAATAATGAGTCAAGTGAAAGATCACTCACTCCGGTACACGCTAGCGGTGTGAATTCGTAGGCACCCGGGTCGGGGTCAGTTGGTCTAGCAACGCTGTCGTAATCTACCGGAACCAAGGCTTGGACATTTGCGCCTAAATTTTTAATTGCTCCAGCTCCCGGACGAAGGAAGTCGGGGTTTGTGCCGCCGATAAAGTTGGGGTCAAATTCTAATCCATTTTGGTCGTACGCCCCACCATTTGCCAGCTGCCAATCGGCAAAAGTCGTATGGTCATTTACGTGGTAACCAATGTGGACGTTGGGGTTGGTTCCAAGTTCGTTCGCGAAATATACGTTATTATCAATTTCAATGGCCGATGCTGCGGTGTTTACGTATACCATGTGTTGTGTGCCGCCATTTCCGCGATTCAAGTGCATGATGTTGTTTTTGAATTCACAATCGTTAGCAGCAGTAGTAGTGAAGAAGAGTCTAGTATTTCCTGTGCCGCCTGCATTCGGTACATCAATAGATACGGTGTTGTGGTAGAATTTTACGTGATTGCTATTACTCATGTAAAATGCATAAAGTAAGCCCCCACCGTTGATGTCGTATAACTGATTATTTGCCACAACGAGCGGATTTGCGGCGCTCATTGAAGTCGTGTTGGTGCGCACGTCAATTCCGTAAATAGTGGAAGTGTTAGTAGGCACATTGCCGTGCGTATTGTAGATGCGATTGTTTTCTACACGGGCATTTGCCATACCATTACGAGCAGTAATGGCGTAATAGATTGTGGAATTATCGCGATTTGGGCGACTAATATCATTACCAAAGATTTCAAAATCTTGTTGCGCACTTGCATAAACTCCGTAGTAACGCTGGTCGATCATGATGTTATTGCGAATGCTGTTGCCAATCGCATTGTTGTTTGAGCCCGAACCGTTGACAGCAACTGCATAATATCCACCTTCGAAGAAGTTGTTTTCGATGGTGGTATTGTTGGTGTTGTTTCCGTATGATGTTGCTGATGTTGGGGAACCACTGGCAACAATACCCGCTGATAAAGTTCCTGTTATGGTTGTGCTGGCAAGGATGGAGCAATTTCGGATGGTGTTGAAATCCGCTCCGTTGGTTAAGTGCATTACCCAGCCGTGCGAACTGCCGGTTGCCTCTATGCTAAGACTGTCGATGATTACGTGCGAGGTTCCATCAAAATTCAGGGTTGTTCGGTCGTTGGTTCCTGCGGCTTCATAGGTTAGGGTGTTTCCATTTCCGTTTATGGTAATGGTATTGGTTGTTGATGTACCCGCTACAACTCCTGCCTC
This sequence comes from Flavobacteriales bacterium, assembly GCA_007693635.1. Taxonomy (GTDB): domain Bacteria; phylum Bacteroidota; class Bacteroidia; order Flavobacteriales; family Schleiferiaceae; genus CSBr16-58. The sequence continues at coordinate 14,430 of REDE01000082.1, forward strand.
CACACGTTCAATATACGGACCAGTGCCGGGTACTACATCTACCACTACAGGTCCGGAGATACCACCGCAAATGGTGGCATCAAAAAACTCTTGGAAAGAGTTGAAGTTGGTACCCGATGTTGGATTGAATTGATTAATGGTGTAAGATCCGCTCAGAGCAGCTCCTTGGGTATTTACCGTGGCAATTGTTGAGATGTCAGAAGCAACACCACAGGTCATGATCATTCGATAAAATGTCGTGTCGGTTGGGTTTACAGAGATTGCGGGTAGCGTATCGTTAGGCATATTGGTCCATGTTGTTCCGTCTAGCGATGATTGCCATTGGTAGGTTGCTCCAGTTCCAAGTGAAGCGCCAACTGCTGATATGGTAGCTGTATTTCCCACACAAATGGTTTGGTCTGCAGGTGTTGCCACCCCAGCGTTGGCGGCGGTACATGGTCCAGTAACAATGGTCCCGTTGATGGTTGCTTGGATTTCGGTTAGACTCAAGGCGCGATTGTAGATTCGAAATTCGTCTAATAAACCGTTTAATCCGGTAGTGGTATTGTACGCGCCAACTTGGAAGCCCGAACCCGACATCCCGGTGAAGCTAGGAACGGTAGTGGTATTGCTAACGACTCCATCAATATATGATGTTAAGGTACCTGCTACGTCGTCATACACAAAATGCACATAATTTGGAGTCATAGTGGCTGCCCCCGTTGCGGTGATATCCGGAAGTCCGCCCCCGCGCATTAACCAATTGCCAGCTCCTGCGGCGCCATTTGTAAAACAGCGGAAACCGTTGGCTCCATTGTCTCCAAAGATATAGTAAAGAGTGCTGCTTGGAGCAAATCCGCTCGTCCAAAAGCCAATCGTAAATGATCCGGAAAGATTGGTGTTCCAGTTGGTGTTGATGGCATTCGCACTTGAAGTTCCACCCGTTCCTACCAAGGCAGTTCCACTTAACCCAACACCGCCTATGCTTAAGGAAGTCCCGGTAATCGTGGCCGGATTATCTCCAACTGGGGTAATGGCATCATTGGGGACAAGTGTTCCGGGTTGATCAAATCGGTAGTAGAGTAGTTCAGGTAATGCCTGCTGACCAAAGGTGGAGAATCCTAAGGTTACGAATAGTAAGGTTAAAAATCGAAGGGTAAATCTCTTGACATCCATAACAAATAGTTTATAAAACAAAGTAGAAATAATTTGACGCAAATCTACGGCGAATAGATTCGGTTTACAAATTTAATCATTTGTTTTGTTAACTATTTAACAGAGATTAATATTTTAGCGTCTTAGGAGTGTTTTTAGTCGCTGGTGTTTAGGAATGGTAAATAAATAGATAAAGGCGAGCAGCGCGGTCGACCCCGAAACCATAAACACCAGGGGGAATCGCTCGGGGTTTCCTTGATAGAGCCATCCAGAGATTAATGCTCCGAGCCCAATTCCTGCTTCAAGGGCTATGTACATTGTGGCTAGCGCTCGACCTCTTTTATTCTCATCGGATAGATCGATGGTCCAAGCAGCAACTGTGGGTGACGACATTCCTACTGCAAATCCGAAGAAAACGGCACCCAAAAGAAGTTGAGGTACGGCTGTAGCAATGGATACCAGAAACATTGCCAATACCATGGTGGCGGAAGCTACTTGGAGAACGGGTATTCTGCCGTACCTATCGGATACTCTGCCGGCCAATAGTCGAATAGCTAGTGAACTGAGCGTAAATACGGCAAAGAATAGTCCTTTATTTCGCATGCCAAGGTGCGCGGAAAATTCCGGGATAATTGTAAGAACCGTTCCGAAACTAAATACGGCAAGCATTAAGACGAGCGAGGGATTCAATACGCGACGTTCAATTATTTCATCCTTTTTGAGTTTGAGAAACGAAAGTTTCATTTTTTGGGGATTGGGCAGTGTTTCGGTAAGTCGGACCAGTAAAATAGCCGATAAACCACTAACTGCAGCGGCACTAATAAAAAGTGTATTCAAGCCAAAATGGGCGGCTATCCAACCCCCTAGTGCCGGACCTGCCGCCATGCCTAACGACGCAAATAAGGAGTGTAGACCAAGCGCTTCTCCTCGTCTATTAAACGGAACAATATCGGCAATATACGCTGATGTGCCCGTAGGTGTAAATCCCGTGGAGAATCCGTGAAAAAAGCGCAATAGTAAGAAAGCGAAAACGGTTGTAACCAAAGGGTAAAGTGTACACATCGCCAAGCAAACGGCCACGCCAATCAGCATGACCGGAATTCTGCCAATGGTGTCTGCAAGTTTTCCGCTAAACGGTCGCGACAGTCCCGCTGTTAGGGTAAATAAAGCAATGATTAACCCGATATATTTCTCTCCACCCATCGATGCTAAGTAGCCCGGTAATTCGGGAATTAGCATATTGAAACTTGAAAAAAAGAAAAATGAACTCGCCGAAAGTAAAATGAAATCTTTGGTGAGAAAAGAGGGCATTCGCATGATGCAAAAGTAGGCTATATCAGTTTTGCGCGTGCAGAAACACGACCTTCACTTATAAAGAAATCTATGTACGGGTGATTAAAACTCAAAAATAGAATTTGGATTAAGATAATCAGGTGCTTCAAGCGTTCCCTCTCCAGTGATGTATCCTAATAATAAGGCGTTGATATCCTGTAAGTAAGGAAGTAAAAAGCTGCCGTTTCGCATTTCCAATTTCCATTCCGGGACATAGAGCGATATGGCTTGAATTACAAATGCGATCAATAGGGTAACTAGCAGGCCTTTTGCAACCCCAAGTGCGGCTCCTAAGATTCTAACAACCAGTCCTAAGTACAGGCTTTTGAAAAACTTCGTGAGAAGATGACCTAAGTACATGAAAAGGATAACCACCACCACAATAATGATGATGATAGACAATAGATTCGCTGAGAAGTACTGCACATCACCGTCCTGCCATAAGTCTAATATGAAAGCTCGATTTGCGTAGAAGCCCAATCCGGAGGCGGCAATCAATCCTCCTAATGAAAATATTTGACGGAAGATGCCTTTCTGATATCCGTAAATCCCCAATGCGATTATGGGAACCAATAAAATCAAGTCAAGAAGATTCACGAATATTTACGATTAAGTTAGTCCCATTTTCTCGAGCTTTTCGTAACCGCTATCCGGTGGTAGGTTAGGGACTTTTCCTGCAGCCACTGCGAGTCGATCACAGCGTTCATTTAGAGGGTGGTTATTATGCCCCTTTACCCATTGCAATTTTACATGATGTTGGCGATATATTTTTAGAAATCGCTGCCACAAATCAGGATTCTTTTTTCCCTGAAATTGTTTTTTTTCCCAGCCAAAAACCCAGCCTTTACTCACCGAATCCACTACATATTTTGAGTCTGAAACCACCGTAACTTCGAGTGGGGCTTTTTTTAGAGCTTCGAGTCCGACAATGACAGCCAATAATTCCATGCGATTGTTGGTGGTGCGACGAAATCCTGCCGCAAGCTCTTTTTGCCGGTCGCCGTGAACGAGGACTACACCATAACCTCCCGGTCCGGGATTTCCACTACTGGCGCCATCCGTATATATGTAAACCATTCTTTATGTTTAACCAAAGAAGATCAGTCGATAAATTCTCTGTTGAGAACCCACTCGATAACTTCGGGGTAATGTTTGTGTTCGAGTTGTTGAATTTTATACGCCAAATCTTCAGCCGTATCGTCGGGGTCGATTTCTACAGTTTCCTGAAAAATAATTTCTCCTTCATCAAACTCTTCATTTACGTAATGAACCGTGATGCCACTTTCCTCTTCTTCGTTTTCAATAATCGCTTTGTGAACGTTCATGCCGTACATTCCTTTTCCACCATAATCTGGAAGTAATGATGGATGAATATTGATAATGCGATTGGGATACGCATCAATAATAAGCCCAGGAATTTTTCGCAAAAAGCCTGCTAGAACAATTAAGTCGACGCGGGCAGTCTGTAGTACCGATAAAAGTTCTTCTCCCATCAATGCCTCTTTATCGATAATTCGAATCCGAATGTCAAATTTTTTCATTCGTTCAATTACGCCAGCATCTTTACGGTCAGTTATAACCAAGACAATTCTTGCGAGCTCGCTTTCTGCGAAATGCCGGACGATTACCTCCGTATTGGATCCTGATCCGGAGGCGAAAATAGCCAAATTCTTCATTTGTTTGCGTAGTGTTTTACACTATTTGTAATGTTTGCCAGTAAGGCTTTTATAAGTTTAAATAACACCATCCGAGGGCATGATGTTGATCATTGTTGCCCCTCTTTTTTCGATGGGGTAAAAATAAACGGAAAAGCGAAAATAAAAAGAATCAACAAAATTTTTTAATTTGTTGTATTTTCGCCTCCGCTGAAAGATATTTTGTAACCTAAAGTTTTAGTTTATATTTGGTTACCTGTTTTGGTGCGGATAACAGTGTTTTTTCTGTTGCTCAATCCGAATAACGGTTATTTATTTGCAGCTTGAAAATTAATTTAAATTTTTCGCTATGTCTGACATCACATCACGTGTTAAAGCCATCATCGTAGAAAAGCTCAACGTTGATGAAAATGAAGTTGTTAACGAAGCCAGCTTTACTGCCGATTTAGGCGCTGACTCTCTTGACACCGTTGAACTCATCATGGAATTTGAAAAGGAATTTGACATTCAAATCCCTGACGATCAAGCTGAAAACATTGCCACCGTTGGTCAAGCGGTGACGTACATTGAAAACGAATTGGCAAATAAGTAATTTGCTGAATCACCTTTGTATTTCTTGGTCCGACTGGTGTTTACATCAGTCGGATTAAGGAGTGCTTTTCAGTCTAATCTGCATTCGAAACGCTTTTTTTCGAAAAAAGTACTGCGAAAGTGGAATCTCCCGGTGAACGGGAAGTAGACAATCTAGCATCGATTACATCATTGTTTTTGTGCTGGAATGTCTTTTTTGAGATTTTCTCAATGGTGAAGTGCATTTGAAATTTTCAAATTTGTCTTCGTGTATAATTTTTAATCTCGATACTATGGAGTTAAAACGCGTTGTTGTAACTGGTTTGGGAGCTCTTACTCCCATTGGAAATACTTTGGAGGAATATTGGATGAACCTGGTCGCTGGTAAATCAGGTGCCGATGTCATTTCATTATTTAATCCTGAAAAGTTTAAAACCCAGTTTGCTTGCGAGGTGAAAAACTTCGATGTGAACGACTTCATAGATCGTAAAGAGGCCAGGCGAATGGATCGCTTTACGCATTTTGCGATGGTTGTAGCCGATGAGGCTATGAATGATTCAGGTCTTACTAAGCCGAATAGTTACGACCCCGACCGAGTTGGGGTAATTTGGGGTTCTGGTATTGGTGGATTAGACACATTTTTACAAGAATCAAAGAATTATGCTGGTGGTGATGGAACGCCCAGATTTAATCCGTTTTTCATTCCCAAAATGATCGCGGATATTTCCCCGGGATACATCTCCATTAAATATGGACTTCGTGGTCCAAACTTTACTACTGTTTCGGCTTGTGCATCGGCTACAAATGCCTTAATAGATGCGGCGACATACATTCGTCTGGGCAAAGCAGATATTATTGTATCCGGAGGTTCTGAAGCGGCAATCACCGAAGCAGGTATCGGAGGCTTTAATGCCATGCATGCGCTTTCCGTCCGCAATGACTCCCCACAAACTGCTTCTAGACCATTCGACAAAAACCGTGATGGTTTCGTTATGGGCGAGGGTGCAGGATGTATCATTTTAGAAGAATACGAGCACGCAAAGGCTCGAGGAGCGAAAATTTACTGTGAACTCGTGGGTTACGGTTTGTCGGCAGATGCTAATCATATCACTGCGCCACATCCTGAAGGACTTGGTGCTTCTCGCGTTATGATTAACGCGCTGGACGACGCGGGTATAAATCCGGAGGATATGGATTATATCAACGTTCACGGTACAAGTACGCCGCTCGGTGATATTGCTGAGACCAAGGCCATTCTTAAAGTTTTTGGTGACCACGCGTATAAACTCAATATTTCTGCCACCAAATCAATGACGGGTCACTTACTGGGCGCTGCTGGTGCAGTAGAATCTATTGCTGCAATTATGGCCGTTCACGATGATATTGTTCCTCCAACAATAAATCACGAAACTGCGGATCCGGAAATTGACAATAAACTCAATTTTACTTTCCATAAAGCGGAAAAAAGAAGAGTAAACACTGCTCTGAGTAATACTTTTGGTTTTGGCGGTCACAACGCTTCCGTAATTTTTAGTAAACTCAGATAACTCATGCGTGGGTTGCTCGGGCCACGATCGGAATTTTCCAGACGACTTAGAAAAGTTTTAGGCTTTCGGCCCCGTAATGAGTTTATTTACGAAGTTGCCTTTCGACACAGTTCGTTGCAACCAGATTCTCGTTTTAATCCGAACGAAGGCAATCACAATAATCAGCGTCTTGAATTATTGGGTGATGCCTTCTTAGGCGCCGTTTGTGCCGACGTGCTCTATCACAGTTTTCCCCGCTCTGATGAAGGCTTTCTTTCTACAATGCGATCTAAGATTGTCAATAGAAGAACACTAAACAGAATTGCCGAGGAAATGGGGCTGCAAAACTTGCTGAAAACGGAGGGTAATAAAGGGATGAAATCTGCAAATTCACTTTACGGCGATGCACTAGAAGCCTTGGTTGGCGCAGTGTTTCTCGATCGTGGGTACAAATATTGCGACCGTTTCGTGCGTCAGCGAATTCTCGAACCATACATAAACTTTGACGAGTTGAGTGAAAGCGTTTTTAGCTATAAATCATTGATTCTAGAGTGGGCGCAGCGCAATAGAAAAGTTATTCAATACGATACATTTGCGGGTAAACAGCCTCGAAGCTTCGATTCAATTCTTAGTGTCGATGGTAAGCAACTTGCTAGGGGTAGTGGAAGCTCAAAAAAACGCGCAGAAGAAGCCGTCGCCGAGAAGGTTGTGGTGCGTATGAAAATTAAACCAACAAGCCCCCCGCGTGCAAAGAAAATAGAGCCAAACTACAATGATTGATTTTCAAGACTCTTTTGCACCCGAACTTCATTTACTTGGGCTAATTAGCGCGCTACCGATTTGGCAAACAGCATTTTTTTTGAATCAAGAGGCTCAGTTTAAATTCACACGCTCACAACATAATCTGAAAGCTTCCGTAAAACGAAACCTCGAAGCGGAATATTCTTGTTATATTCACAAAGATTTTCAGCAAAACCTTTATTTGATTTCTAATATTTCCCTTCCGGTTGAGCAAAATGAACTTGAAACCAAGGATTCACTCTTCTCAATCGAACCCGTGTATCCATTATTCGCTAAGCAAAAACAATTTAATTCTTGGATCTTATGGGAACAAGGAGGCACCACCCCTGAATTTCTGTCAAGGAAAATTAAATCGAAATTGCCATACTTTCAGGTATTTGAATTCCCAATTGTAGACAGTAAGATGGTTAAAGTGCTTAGCGAAGTGGTCGACTTTGATTGACGAGCCTCTATGTTTGCAAAACTTAAATCCTAGTTTATCCTGCATTGACTTGAAAATTCACTTGCGGCAATACCTTCTCGGCATCAGCTTGCTCGGATTTAATACTCATTTAAAATTCTTTCCTCAATACTTTTGTACCTTTACAGCTTTTACACGCACACAAACAAACTATGTATACCAACAAAACAAAAATTGTAGCTACCCTAGGGCCGGCGTCCGCTAATTTTGAAACCATGACAAACATGGTTCGCAATGGAGTAAATGTGTTCCGAGTGAATTGCTCACACGGAAACCCGGATTCTATTAGGCAAACCATACGCCTGATTCGTGAAGTAAATGAAAAAAATAATTTTGCGGTTGCGGTTTTGGCCGACCTACAAGGTCCAAAGCTCCGTATTGGAGAAATAAAAGAAGGGGCGAAATTAGTGGCAGGTGAAAAGTTCACATTGACCACAAGAGCATGTGACGGTGATGAAACTTGTGCCTTTTTGACTTACGAAAGTTTTGCAAACGACGTGAATCCTGGGGAGAAAATCTTGCTCGATGACGGAAAATTAATGGTTGAAGTTTTGGAAACCAACCGTAAAGATGAAGTCTTAACTCGCGTTATTCAGGGCGGTGAATTGAAATCTCGAAAGGGTGTAAATTTACCAAATACCAAAGTTTCTCTACCGTGCCTCACTGAAAAAGATTTGGAAGATCTACAGGTGGCCTTGGAGGAAGAAGTGGAATGGATCGGACTTTCTTTTGTTCGTTCAGCTGACGATATTCTCGATTTGCGACAGCGGATAGACGATAAAGGTGCTTTTGCCAAAATTATAGCCAAGATAGAAAAGCCTGAGGCCGTTGCCGACATAGACGCTATTCTTGCGGCTACGGATGCGGTAATGGTTGCCCGGGGCGATTTGGGTGTAGAGGTGCCTATGCAGCAAGTCCCCGTTATTCAAAAAATGATAGTTAAAAAAGCCCTGCAAAATAGTAAGCCAGTGATCATCGCTACGCAAATGATGGAAACGATGATGACCAGCTTAAGTCCAACTCGCGCCGAAGTAAATGATGTGGCTAACTCAATGCTCGATGGCGCAGACGCTATGATGCTTTCGGGTGAGACATCGGTTGGTAAATATCCGGTGGAGGTTGTGCGCATGATGCGCGACATTATTGCCTATGTTGAAGAGAATAGTGAGCGCCACTTTGCTGATGCAACACCCCCATTGGTAGATAACGACAGTCAGCGCTTTATTACTGATTCCATCTGCTATAATGCCTCAAAAATTGCTGATCAAATTGGTGCTCGAGCAATTCTTACTATGACACATTCGGGATATACCGCTTTTAAGATTTCTTCACATCGTCCTAGAACCAATATCGCTGTATTTACCGCTAATCAGTCGATCTTGAATATGCTAAGTCTAGTGTGGGGCGTACACACCTTCTTCTATGATCGTTTGGCCACCACGGATCAAACCTTTAGTGACATCAAGGAAATGGTGGTTGAAGCGGGCTTAGCTGGTCGGGGAGACCGAATAATTAAAATTGCCAGTATGCCCATTAAGGCTTTGGGTATGACTAATATGCTTAAGATTTCGGAGATTGAGTAAAGTGGATTCGGATTTATCTCTGATATTAGTTTTTAATGGGAATACCGTCTTAATACCTATTTTGCCAAAATGAAATACTTCACAGAAAATAATGATCACTTAGAGGCAACGTTTAGCTTTTCTAGTTACGCAAAAGGTGTGTTATTTGTTAATGCCGTTGCGTTTATCGCTGAGAAGCATAAGCATCATCCTGAAATAAACATTGACTATACGAAGGTGAAAATTTCAGTGACCACGCATGATGCGGGTAATACAATCACAAAAAAGGATTTTGCACTTGCGGAAGCAATTGAAAATCTTTATGCTTGAGTGTAATTTTCACATAACTTGTATCACCAACATCTTTGTTTTATCGAGATACGGAGCTTTCGAAGTATCTTCGCATCCTAATTTTATTAATTTATGTCCTCCAAATCTGCAATGATTTGGATTTTTGTTAACTCAATTTACTACCAATGAAGTACATTCGTTTTATTAGTGCCCTTCTTTTATTGCCGGCTATGATGTTTGCCAATGAGGGAATGTGGCTGCCAATGCTCATTAAAAAAATGAACATGGGCGACATGAAAGCCGCAGGTCTTCAGCTTACTGCGGAAGATATTTACAGTATCAATCAGTCGAGTCTGAAGGATGCCGTAGTTTCTTTTGGAGGTTTTTGTACCGGTGAAATCATTTCAGATCAAGGTCTAATTCTAACCAACCACCATTGTGGATACGGTCAAATTCAGCAACACAGTACACCGGAAAACGATTATCTATCGAATGGCTTTTGGGCGTTTAGCATGGATCAAGAAAAGACCAATCCTGGTCTGTTTGTCCGCTTTTTAGTTCGTATGGACGACGTTACCGAGCGCGTGCAAAATGAGCTGAACGAGAATTTAAGCGCGGATGACCGTGCGAAAATTATCCGTAAAGTTTCTCAAGAAATCGCTAACGAAGCTAAAGATGGAACGCACTATGAAGCTGAAGTGAAGTCGTTCCTACACGGTAACGAATTCTATCTTATGGTTTATGAGAAATTTACTGACGTACGCCTAGTAGGAGCACCTCCTAGCAGCATTGGTAAGTTTGGTGGCGATACAGACAATTGGATGTGGCCACGCCATACAGGTGATTTTACTTTGTTCCGCGTTTACAGTGGTCCAGATGGCAAGCCAG
>REDE01000042.1 GCA_007693635.1 Flavobacteriales bacterium
CGCCCGCGATTGCAGCGGAAAGCCCGGAGGCTAAAACGCCAGTTGGTGCCAGCGGGCAAGAGCGACGGAGGAGCTCCTTGCCCGCTGTTGCACCAACGGCGTTTTTAGCCGAGGACTTGCAGCGGAAAGCGCGTAAGGCGCCCAAAAACAAAATCTCAAGAATATGGACGCAAAACCATAAGCGCTATTATGTATGGGACATTATTATAGGATTGGAGTTTTTATCCTAGATAAGATTATTTCGGAGAATAAACTTTACCCTCTGGCTTCAGTAGCTTTTCGGGAACAGAAGAAGATATAATCTCGCCCAAAGCGTCAATCAGTGAGGTGCGCAATTGCGTGCGTGAGTACAGCAGTCCAATTTCCCGAACGGGTCTGGGTTCGGCAATCGGACGAATCCATTTCCTATCGGATTCACTTAAATCAATAGCCATCAAATAAGGCAGCAGTGTCATTCCCACTTGATTTTTCACAAGTTTGTACAGAGTCTCGAAATTCCCACTCTCCAACATAACTTTTGATCCCTCAGTGGAGATTCGCGAGCCTTTAGCTTGGCACATTTGCAATACGGAATTACGGAAACAGTGTCCCTCAGAAAGCAAAAGCAAATCATCGAGATCAAGTTCAGAGTTGAGTATAAAACTTTCCTTGGCCAAACGGTGCCCCGCATGAACGAAAGCTACGAAAGGCTCATAGTACAGAGGCTTCTCGATGGTCCCCGTTTCATCGAGCGGGGTTGCAAGAATAGCGACATCAATTTCGTCGTTTCGGACCTGTTTTATCAAGTTATCCGTTGTATTTTCCGTAAATACACAAAATACATTGGGAAAACGCTTGGTGAATAGCGGAAAAATCCTGTGAAGTAGATATGGGCTGACCGTGGGAATAATACCGATTCGCAGAACGCCATGAAATTTACCCCTCGAAAGATCCAGAATATCGTCCATCTTCCGAACTTCCTTCACGATATTCTTAGCTTGCTCAACAACCTGATAACCGGTTTTAGTAAGTTCGATAGGTTTGCGTGAACGGTCAAACAGCGTAGTTCGCCAAGCCTCCTCAAGTTTTTGAATCTGCATACTCAAAGTAGGCTGTGTAACACCGCAGGCTTCGGCTGCTTTTCCGAAATGACGATGTTCGGCAACTGCCAAAATATATTCCAACTGGGTAATGGTCATCGATGTGATAGTTTACGAAATTATTCACGACAAATGTACCAATATGATACGTAATTTTGAAACATGCGAACAGAACAAGTAATTCAGCGGCTCAAACAGCAATTAACGAGGGATCTTCCCGGTGAAAAAGCACATCAAAGACTTTCTCCACCGCACCGTTTGGTACCTACCGAAGAGCGGTTGCAAGTGTTGAAACCCAAAATAGCAGCTGTTATGGCCATTCTCTATCCGAGCAACATCGGTTTGGAAACCATATTTATAAAAAGAGCTTCATATCCTGGTGTACACAGCGATCAAATCTCGTTTCCCGGCGGAAAAAAAGATCCAAACGATGAAACATTAGTGCATACGGCTTTACGTGAAACCGAGGAAGAAATTGGTCTACCCGCACAAAGAATCGAAGTCTTGGGAAGCCTAAGTCGACTTTACATTCCACCCAGCAATTTTCTGGTACATCCATTTGTGGGCTTTTATCCCGAAAAGCCGAAGTTTGTAAAACAGCAGAGAGAAGTCAAGGATATCATTGTAGCCAATACCCAAATATTTCGCCAACCAAACAATATGCAATATAAAATCATTCAGGTAAACGGCAGACAACTGGAGTGTCCGGCTTACCGCATTCAGGATGATTTAATTTGGGGGGCAACGGCTATGATTTTAGCAGAGCTACTTGAAGTCATAACTGATTGATTTATAATAGATCATGGGGATATATAAGAAATCCTGGGGATGGATTAAAAGATGCAAGCCGCATTTTTGCGAGGCTAAAGTCGAATGTCTAAGTCGTTATTTAGAGACATCTGAGCTTTTTTGCTAAAGGTATAGATTGTGTTTGCGCGCATTCAAAAAACCAGAACCAAACAATTAAAATAGATGGATAAAAGTTTTTCGTGTATTTTTGTCCATTAACTAAAAAAAAACACTTGAAAATCAAATTTCGTGACGCCTTTGGCAATAGTCTGTTAATCAAACGCGTCATCATTTTTTATTTTGGACTAATCACGTGGTATCGGTTCAATTGGGTCAATTCCACGAAGATTCAGGGAAGTAAAATCCTCAAGGATCTCCCCAAAACCAACGTGTTATTCGTCAGCAATCACCAGACTTACTTTGCCGACGTAGCCTGTTTTTTTCACGTTTTTGGATGTGCAAAGTGGGGTGTATTCGACCGCATAAACTTTATTTGGTTTCTGCTTAATCCTCCATTAAACGTGTACTTTATCGCGGCGCAAGAAACGATGAAGAAGGGCTTGCTTCCACGTCTGTTTGCCTATGTAGGCAGTGTATCGATCAAACGCAGCTGGAGGGAGGCCGGAAAGGAAATCAACCGCGGCGTAGACCCTGGTGATATACGCAAAATTCATACTGCACTAAATTCTGGCTGGGTAATTACGTTCCCTCAGGGCACCACTCGTCCCTACGCAATGGGACGTAGAGGTACCGCTCAGTTGATTCGCAATAACAATCCGGTTGTGGTTCCGGTCGTGGTTGACGGTTTTCGTAGGGCGTTTGATAGAAAGGGTTTACTGGTGAAAAAACGAGGGGTGCAGCTGAGTATGACCTTTAAAGAACCACTTCAATACGACAAGAGTGACACCCCTGATGACATACTTCGTAAAATCATGACGGCCATCGAACAAGAACCAGCACTCAATCAACAAACAACCTCAAAAGCAAAGAAGGACACAGAATAAGTTTATTTCACCCATGGCTCAATAAACTTGGGAAAATAACCGTTTGTTCGTTACTTTTGTGACAGAGTAATGGAATTTCCAACAACCTAGTGATTACTATAAATATACACAACATAACCAACTCTTTCCAATGGCAAAAATATCTCGCCTTTTAACGGTCTCTACTTTAGCAATTGCTTTAAGCGTTTTCGTATCTTGTAGACAAGACGATATTTCGGACAGAATCAATGCCGGCCAGGAATTTGATTCTAGAAACGTTGTTATTCGATACAATGCCTATTTCAACGGTGATGTTATCAATAAGGATTCAATTTATTACAACATGTATGGCGAAGCCATCAAGTTTGAAGAATTCTCGTTTTTAGTCACCAACTTCAGATACATTTCCGCCAACGGACAAGACACCATCTGGATGGGTCTGGATAACATGGCGGAGTTTACAATGCCCGACAAAGCTACACGAATAGGTTTTCTGCCGCAAAACAATTACAACGGCAGCATCTTTTTCGACTGCGGTCTTAACGACAGCTTGTTATTTCAGTATTTTTTGAGTGATTCGCTAAATATTCCCGGTGCCCCAACTATTGATCCGGATATCATTGTAAAGTGGTTTGATCTTGACATCATGGGCTTTGGAACAATGAAAGCTCGCGGTATTACTTGGGATACTACTATGGGGATTGTCGGCCAAAATAATCCAACACCCTTCGAAATTCTAATAGGAGGTCCGGAACACACCATTGAAATAGAGGCCGAAGCCAATTTCACCATCAATACGCAGTCTGATATTGTATACATTCTCGATTGGAACATTGAAGATATTTTTGATATTACGCCCCTTACGCAAGATTCAATCATTAAATCCTCATTCTTATTTCCCAATCAATTCCAAATTGCGGAAGATATGAGAGATACATTGCAGCGATCTTTTTTCATTCGGTAGTGTTTCTATAAAACGCATTTAAAAACGAATTGAAATTAAAAGCACTAAACATAAATTTTAAAAACATGAAATATTCCACCAAAAGCATATTGTTAGGCTTTGCCATAACCGCGCTGAGCTTAAGTCTTATTCAGTGCAGCAAAGACGATGATGATACGCCTACTCCGCAACGCAGAAGTACGATTCAATTTTCGTTGGACGTAACAGCAAATAATCAATCTGTCGATCGAGGCACGCCATTCTCCATCGATACACTTTTTGATTTTATGATTAGCGATTTAAAGTTCTATTACTCGAACGTAGAGTTAAAGAATGAGGCTGGCGAGTGGGTTAGCGCAGAACCATCCGTTCGTTTAATCGATTGGAGGAATTTTGCTGCCGAAAAACATCGTTTGACGATAAAGCCCGGAACCTACACGGCCATTCGCTATCATGTGGGACTTGATTCCGCAACCAACCGAACCTTCCCCACTGATCCTTCATTGAGTTTTGAAGATCCGCTGAGCGCGGCTCAAGGAACGCACTGGAATTGGAATCTTTTCTACAGATTTATTATCGTAGAAGGACGAGTCAACAACTTTGGATCCTTCATTACCGATCCACAGTCGCCGGTACAAAACACACCATTTTCAATTCATCCAGGGACCGATGAGATGCTGGTTATAAATGAGCAAAACTTCACGACGCCAATTAGCTTAGACAATGGGGATGTAACGAACATGACATTTGTAGTAAATACCAATACTTGGCCCAATGGTCCGGGAGGCGTTCAAAATTTAATTACCGAGAATCAAGGTCATGCTGAGCCGCACGATTATGAAATCACCAAGAAATTTGGAGCCAATTTTGCGAGCGGTTTATCCGTACGTAAAGGGCAGTAAAGAACCAAGATTTTATAATCACATAAAAAATCGACAGCGGTGGACATCGTTGTCGATTTTTTTTTTGCTATGAATTTTGTTCTGAATCCAGAAAACTAGGATTCACGGAGAATTCTAAGCGTTCATTTGTTTTCGGATTTGTAAAAGAGAGTTGGTAAGCGCAAAGATCAATCTTCGCTGGTGCCACTGGTGGATCAGTACCGTCATACATGGTATCGCTCACGATCGGTGCATTTAGGTATGCCAATTGCGCACGAATTTGGTGAAATCTACCAGTTATAAGTCTGATCTTAATAAACGGTATAATTTCCAAAATCTCCAAAGCAGCCGTTTTGTACTCTGGAAGGTCGTCTTCAGTAATAATTGCTCTTTTGCCGTCTGCTGTTCGCGAATGAAAGTGGTTAATGGTTGCCGGAAAGCTGTTGATACGGGGTAAATTAATAGAGCGAGCGGCATACACTTTCAAAAAATCACCTCGTTCCATTTGTTGTTGCAATTGCGTAAAAACCCGTTTTTTCAGGGCAAACACCACAATACCCTCAACGGCGCGATCGATATAATGAATTGGATACGGGCCCCATTTAGGAATGAAAGATTGTTTTCTTAAATGTTCTTCCAGCCAAGTCTTCACGCTCAGCGAAAAAGTACCATCCATCACCATTCCGGCGGGTTTATGAACAACCACAAAATCATTTGATATATAAAGGCAGATTGGCGCGGTCATAGAGAGAGGGATATAGGCGCAAAAGTACTCAATAAAAAGAGATAGTCTATTTCAATATTAGTGGCGCCTGCCGGTACGCTTCAAACTAAAATAAGCAACGACGTCAGACAGTATGCGTACCGTCACCGGGCTGTCCGCTTATAGTCCGCGTCTGTCAGGCCACAGCGGGCGTTGCCGTGCGTGGTCTGCTCGTACCTCGCAGCCTACGCCGGCTGCGCCGCTGTAGGCCTTCCATCCTTGCGGGCTATCGCTACCATCCCTGGCGCGGCGCGTGGGGAGGAATTAGTTGGGTTGGGATAACGACTCGCATGCGGTATAGGTCAAAAAAAAAGCCTTTCCTGCAATAGGAAAGGCTTTTAAATAAAAAAGGGCGGCGACA
>REDE01000079.1 GCA_007693635.1 Flavobacteriales bacterium
GCGATAACTCGGGCAACATCAGGAGAAGAACGGAATCGGAAGTCGTGACACACACCAGGTAAGGTAACTATCGTCCGGTAAACCATTTTTTGCGCGTTAGTAATCACACAGTTTGCATCATCCAACGTCTGCCCCGGAGGCGTAAAACCTGAATGAGCGGGCATAATGGTGGTAATATCCGGAAAACACGAACTCGTGACACATAAAGGAACTTCTGTAGGAGGGAAAGCTATAGACCACCTACTGGTTCTGTACAAAACCATGCTAACTTCGTACTGGTGATTAATATTGGTAGAATCCCCAACGTAGCGATAGGTTATTTCACCTCCAATTACGGTAGATGCTTGCAGAATACCCGGATACGCAAATAAGCCCACAACGAAAGATAGAATAATAGTTCTCATAGAGCAAGTGATTATGAAGCATTACAGGAAAATATGATGTGGTAAATTTACGTAATTTTACTCAATTATCAATGAAAATTTAGCTTTTGGCGCACGGGAGGATTGACACTTGCTGGGCGATAGTGCTGGCGGAGGGCGGAAGGCAGAAGGCAGAGGGCGGAGGGCGGAGGGCGGAGAGCAGAGGGCGGAGAGCGGAGAGCGGAGAGCTGTGATTAAGAATCACATCTTAATTTAGACCCTCCGCAGAATCTGCCGCACGGTACAATTTCGCGAGTCGCCAAAACGATTCAACATCTAGACTAATAACGCCCCACTACTTCCCTATCGGAGTTCGAAACATTAGCGAAAATTGCGGCAAGAGTTTGGTGGCTTCAGCTTCCGGAATCACGGGTACGGTTACCCCAAAGCCCGGCTTAAGCATCATGCCACTTTCTTTGAAATTAATATCAGCAAACAGACCGTAATAAAACGTTCCGGACTGATCACTAAAATCGGCACCGGAAATAGCCAGACCAGAGCGAATCAAGTGCTTATTATCGTTTTGTAACAGAAAACTAAAATCGTATGTTGCAAATGCAGGCATGATACCGTTGGGCATATAATCATCCAAAAGACCCATTCTGAGCTTAAAGAACCCCTGATCACTTCCGAACGAAAATCCAATCCGGGGAAATAATCTATAGACGCTATTTCGCGGAAGTTCACCATTAATGGGCGAGATTGGATTAAACAACTGTCCCGTGCGCACTCCAAGTGACATTCCGAAATACCGCCAATCCATTCTAAAATAAGGAGAGATATGGAAGTAATGAGCTCGGTATTGCTCCTCAAAATTATTGTAACGCTCCATCGCAAAATCCAGTCCCACCCTAAAAAGAGGCCCTTGACCCCTACGGGCAAATTCGTGTTCAACCCCCAACTGCAGACTATTGTAGTTTGGTCCGTGAGGTCTGAGCGAATCACCCAGCGCACAGTATTCACCCAGACATCCTTGCTCTACAGCCAAACATGGATAACTCGTCTGATTTAAACGATTTTGCGTTAAAGCACCCGTTAAGTAAGTCTTGCCCCGAGGAGGATCCTGATTGTTCAACTCCACATTCTGCGCCATCAATACAGTGGTAGTCAATACAACCACCAAGGGCATAACCAAAGGTTTTAATTGACGCTCAACCCCCCAGATTACTTTGAGATTTAATGCCACCGCAATGAGCATTTGTGCGTACAAAACTGTTTTCTCGTAACTGGTAAACCAATTCTGTAAAACCAACATCAAACACGACAAAAACATCAACATCAGCAAATTACGCATGGGATGTATCTCAACCGGAGAATGATTGTCGTCGCTGCGACTGGGTCTAAACAACAAAATCAGCAAGAAAACAAACACCAAAATCAAGATCCACTGCTGCGGTTTAAGACCGTAGACCAAATCTTGGTGGATATTATGCGACTGCACATCTCGGAAAAAATCAACAAAAAACCGACCAACCAACATACAGCCAATAGACACCACCAATAACTTACGACCATCAGTAATGCGCTTGCGTAAAAACACCAAAAGCAGAATGGTAGTGGCGGCAACAAGAATAAAGTAAAGCGGAACATTATGCACCGCCTCAGTAACAAATTGATTATGCGGTATGACTTCTCCATGAATTTGTCTATCCCGAAGTATACTTGGTCCAAAATACTTCACCCCGCCTATCGCCTCGGTAGGCTTCCCATAGCAACAGCCCGCCAGCATACACCCCACACGCTGCACCAACATCATTACCGGAACAAAAAACGCGAAGGCACCCCAAACCGGCGCCTCGAAACGAAGAGAACGCTTGATCAACCACATACCCAATACCACAAAAAGAACCGCCCCCAAAGCCGTCTTTTTACCCGTCGAAGACAAAGAACCGGTCTGCAGCAGCAGCTTCCAATCATCAAGGCTAGTACTACCTAATTTACTGCCCAAGACCATCAAAAAACACGAGGCCACAGAAATGATTAGCCAAGTACTCATGGGGTATTTCCGACGAACACCCTCGTAGATAAAAATGCATAAAGACACAAAAAAAGCCAACTGATAAATAATTGTATACCATTGGCTCGTTTGCAAAATATCCAAGGTCAAATGACCACCTTCTACCCAAAATGAGGAAATTAGATTTGTGATTGTACGCATAACCAAAAATTTAATTGTTTTGAAATTTTAAACCTCCGCGATTCTTACAAACACGAAAGATTTTAACTACAAAACAAACGTACAACAAAATATATTACCACACAAAAATTTATGAATTTTCTTTCATTCCTACAAAGATACTACCGCAACAATTTGGATTAAAACATTTTGCGATATTTAAAAACAGCACATAATTTATCAAAAATACACATCAATAGCAATCACGTATTTTACAAAAAGCCGAAAACGAGCCTAGAGTACATTTTCTAGACGCTCCACGAATCAATTTCTACCTATTAAATTTATCCAGGCGCAGCCCCAACCAATACCCGCATTCCTCTGCTTCTTAGCGGTCATTGTCATGAGATTATAATAAAACGTATTTTGAATTGTCTAAACGCTCTAGCTTTAAGCTAAGTCCGACACCAAAACTAGGCGTAACAAAGCTAGAACAGAATCTGAACCACATATGATCTTGTAACCTCCCTACACGCCAAAAACCACTATCTGCCCGCGCCCGCGATTGCAGCGGAAAGCCCGGAGGCTAAAACGCCAGTTGGCGCCAGTGGACAAGAGCGACGGAGGAGCTCCTTGTCCGCTGTTGCGCCAACGGCGGTTTTAGCCGAGGACTTGCAGCGGAAAGCGCGATTAGGCGCCCTAAAAACAAAACCATACATATAAGGGAATTGCAAAAACAACCTGCTATGGCGTTATACCCCTCCATAAAACACCGCATTATCGTACAATTATGAAGTAGTGCAGACACCAACCATACTTTTCAAACACAAAAATAGATGGTCGAGTAATTCGAAAATTAAAATATTTCGCAAGTATAAATTTTTATTTTACAACAATTAAGCAATGATATAGACAGACTTTTGCATGTTGAAAATAATTTCAGCGATAATTCCATCATTCCTATGTTTACAAAAAAAATAATCGTCATAAGTGCGCTAGCAGCCATTGCATTCTTAGGAAGCTGCGGCAATGATAACGATTCGAAGGTTAACGCCTCCGACCAACCGATAGTACTTTCAACGAGTCCAAAAACCAACGACAGTAATGTCGCGCACAACAAGGTCATCTCGGTCAATTTCAATAAAGAGATGAAAGGGTCGACGATAACGAGCAGCAGCTTCAGCGTGAAAAAAGGAAGTTCAGCGGTTGCGGGCAGCATTACCTACTCAGAAAAAACCGTATTATTTACACCCACGGCAGCCTTTGATCAAAATACCACGTACACTGTAACCCTAACTACAGCTGTTAAAAGCACTAAGGGTTTTGCATTATCAGAAGATTACTCTTGGAAATTCACCACCGGAGAAAATAGTACTGGCATGAGTGCGGTGGATTTAAAGTCAGCAGCAGGTTTTGTCATTTTGGCAAAAACGGCCATTAGCAACATCCCCACGACCAGCATCACCGGGGACATTGGCTTGAGTCCAGCCGCCACATCGTACATCACCGGATTTGCATTAACCAACGCAACCGGCTACGCTACATCCGTTCAGGTCACAGGAAAGATTTATGCAGCAGACATGGTTACCCCAACGTCTATCAACTTAACAGTAGCCGTAAGCGACATGATTGCCGCATACAACGACGCTGCCGGACGCCTAAACCCTGACTTCATCGAGCTTAACACTGGAAATATTGGTGGAAGAACTTTACTTCCCGGACTATACAAATGGACCAATACAGTTACAGCTCCATCAAACTTTGTGATTTCGGGAAGTGCGAACGATGTTTGGATATTCCAAATAGCTGGAGATTTAGACCTTAGTTCAGGAGTAAAAATGACGCTAAGTGGTGGCGCTAAAGCCGAAAACATCTTTTGGCAAGTTGCCGGAGAGGTGAGCTTAGGAACAAGTTCAGACTTTAAAGGAAATATACTATCTATGACTAGCGTTAAGTTAAAAACTGCATCCACCTTCACTGGACGAATAATGGCACAAACCGATGTTGTTATGGATGCCAATACCGTACGGAAATTATAGATAAAGACAACATAGCTCCTCAGCTCTACTTTACCTCAGGCCAAACTTCGTGTTTGGCTTGAGGTTTTTTTATTGACCTTTGAATAAATTTGTGCTTGTTAACTGCAGAGGCATGTTGGCTGGTCTAAAAAAGTTTAAGAACACCCGAACTGAACCCCTATAATTATCGAGGGGAATTCTAGACTATACACAAAAAGTCCGCTCCGCAGCTCAAATTTTAAAATTCCGTTTCTGCATGTGGCCGTCTTTCACGTGATCGCCCCACACATGACCTTCTCCGTAAAAAGTTCCAAAAGGAAAAAGGGAGAGAAAAAAAGCAAAGGTTATTTTCCCAAACCGCCAATTCATCTGACGTGCTGCGGGAATGAGAAGCACAACGTACAACATAAACAGCACACCGTGCGCCATACCCACAACCTGGTTAGGCTCAGGCATGTTAAACTGATATTTCAAAATCATGGTGATCAACAGCAACAAATACGAAGTCCCCTCTACGAGCGCAACAACGCGAAAAGCGCTAAAAGCATCGGTGATTTTAAACGGGGGAATGTAGCGACTTAAGGTAAATTGTGACATAAGGATTGCATTTATTATTTTTTCACAGGCAGGCTTGACAGTTTTCCATTACTGGGTATAAACCAAAGTTTGCAAAACCTACAGACAAAAGTAAGCATTTCAATTTAGTTCGTTCTGTTAAAATAAAATCTTATTCAACCAAATAACGCTGAACCCATATTCCGATAATATCGGCCACATAAGCACTATCGGAACGGTTGCTCAGCAAGTGATCAGCTCCGTCGAGGGAAATAAAACTCTTGGGATGATGGGCTCGTTCGTAAATTTTGGCTGCATTATGAATACCCACAATTTTATCTTGAGGCGAATGCATAATTAGTAGAGGTTTGCGCAATTCTTTAATGATCTTCTGGTTATTCTGACTCGCAAGATCGTCGAGAAACTGTTTTTTCAGTACAAAAGGACGACCGCCGATATTAACTTCCGCGTGTCCGTTGCGCTCCATATCTTCAATTTTATCTGCAAACAAATGGGTAACGTGTGCTGGCTCTGCAGGAGCGGCAAGTGCCACCACAGCTTCTATAGAATCGATTTTGGCGGCGGCTACCAATGCGGCGGCACCACCTAATGAGTGACCGATAATCAATTTAGGAGCTTGAAAATTTTCGGCCAAGTATTCCGCCACAATTTCTAAATCATCAATATTATGTGTGAAATTGGTATTTGCAAACTCGCCTTCACTTTCACCCAAGCCGGTGAAGTCAAAACGCATAACGGCAAAACCGTAGCTGGTTAATCCACGTGCGATAGCTCGAACTGCCCGCAAGTCACTATTGCAGGTAAAACAATGGGCGAAGATCGCGTACGCTTTGGGCGTATCATTTTCCGGAAGCTCCAATACCGCCCTTAAATCTTCGCCATTGGAGTTCTTTATGGTGTGTTCTTTTTTTGACATGTGGATTTTTTTCAGAATGAAAAATTTGTGATTATTGAATACCCATCACACTTATGGCCGCACAAAGAAACAACGTTTAATCTTCGCATCCTCTACTTCGTAAATGGCTATTAAGTACAGGGGTTCTGTTTGGTTGTTTCTCCCCGTTATCACCTCATAGTCGAGGACTTTATTGCCAATCACTTGTCGGGAAACCACGCTGCTATGTAAATTGGGTGAATTGCGAAATAAATTTCCATAAATACGCAGTAAATCGTCCGTCCCCTTAGCGATCGGCTCAGAATCACCCAGATTGTAAATTTCTGCATCGCTGTGAAAAACCGCAACAAACGCGCCTAAATCCTTCGAATTATAAGCGTCCAATTGCTGCTGAACCACCTCCACTGCCCGGTCGGAAGTTATTTGCGCCTTGGTTGTCATGATGGACAGGAGAACCAATACACAGGTAGAAAAAAATTTAATCATGATTTTTTTCGCGAAGGTAGCACCAAAAACATTCGTGATAGAGCAAAATTGGGTCGTAGGGAAAGGGCATGCCCTTTCCCTACGACCCCCACGGGTTTTAATTTGCAAATCGATTTATTTATGCTAAATTGCGAGATTATATCCCTATTTCGCAAATGATTGATTATCGGCTGATTGACAGGAAACACCAAATGGTAATTGAATGGCCGGCTCGCCCTATAAACGCTAGATTATGAAAATTCTCCATACCGCCGATTGGCACCTAGGAAAACAACTTCGCAAGGTGGATTTATCGGAAGATATTGCCCGGTTTCTGGACTGGCTACTGAACACTATTGAGTCTGAAAGGATTGATGTGTTGCTGATGTCGGGCGATTTGTTTGACATGAGCAATCCGTCGCAGTCGGCACTACAGCAGTACTACGATTTTTTACGACGAGCAATTAAATTATCGCATGCGTGTAAAATCATTATCACGGGGGGAAATCACGATTCGCCGGCGGTATTGAACGCACCAAAGGACTTGCTAAAGGCGCTGGATATTTCGGTAATCGGCGCCGTAACGGACCAAGTGAAGGACGTTTTTGTGGAGGTGGATGTACACGGCGAAAAACTGGTGGTGGCGGCAGTGCCTTTTCTGCGTGAACGCGATATCCGCAAGTCGGCAGCGGGAGAGTCGTTTGAGGATAAAGCTTCGTTGGTACGGGAAGGCATCCGTCAATATTACGCGGATGTAAATGATTTTTACCGGGAACATTATGCCGATAAACCATTCATCGCAATGGGACACCTCTTTGTACACGGAGCCTCGATTTCGGAAAGTGAACGCGATATACAAGTGGGCAACCAGGCTGGAGTGGAGCACCTGATTTTCGGCGATGACCCGCATTACGTGGCCCTGGGACATATCCACAAACCTCAACTCGCGGGTGCAGATCATATCCGCTATTCAGGTTCACCAATCCCGCTGAGTTTTAGTGAACGCGATACAGCCAAACAAGTGCTTATCCTAGAATGGCAAGGTAAGTCCTTTGACATTCAATCTCTGAAAATCCCGACTTGGCGGAGACTACACCGAATTTCCGGCACACTCCAAGAGGTGATGAATACCTTACATAACTACCAATCGGATAGTCCCCTACCCGATTTACTGGAACTACGGGTTCACGAACCTCAAGAAAGCGCCGAAGTTATCCGTCAGTTGATGGAAGTGGTACAACAACCACCAGTAGACGGGGTGCAAATCATCGACTACAGAGTGACTTTTGAGTCGAACCTCAAGCGTACGGATGAACTTTTGGGGACGGATGACCAAATCAACCAGTACTCACCTACCGAAATATTTCGCAAACGACTGCAACAGGAATATGACTCAAAGGACGAAATCGCACTAATGGAAGCCTTTACCGAAATTCTTGAATCACTGAACGATCACCGTCTTTAATTTTTTGAAAAATGCGCATAACTACGCTTCGACTAAAAAATATTCACTCCCTTCGCGGCGAACACACCATCGACTTTGACAAAGGAGTTCTGGCAGAGGCGGGGCTTTTCGCCATTACCGGCCCCACCGGCGCGGGAAAATCCACCCTACTCGACGCCATCACCTTGGCTTTGTACCGTAGCATTCCCCGCACCAATCGAATTTCTCCGGAACAAATAAAATCACAGGGCATCATTCTCACGCATCACACCGATGAGTGCTATGCCGAGGTGGAATTTGTAGTGAAATCCAAACGCTACCGCGCGCATTGGAGCATCGCCAAAACCCGAGGCGGCGATAATTTCCGTCAGCCGAGACACGAACTCTCGGAGGTGGATAGCGGAAAGATCATCTGCGATCGCTACAGTGACACCGTGAAGGAAGTGGAGAAAGTCGTAGGACTGAGCTACGACCAATTTGTAAAGGCTATGCTTCTGGCGCAAGGGGAATTTTCCAAACTTTTAAAAGCCGACACCAAAGAACGCGACCAGCTGCTGGAAGACATCACCGGTGCGCATATTTATCGCAGCATCGGAAGGGCAGTTTTCGAAAGATACAAACGTGACAAGTCAGCACTCGAACATAAACAAACACAACACGACCTGATTGAAGTCCTAGATGCTGAAACGCAAAAAACGCTGGAGGATGAATTAGAATCGTTTGCCAAACGGGTAGACTCACTCGATGCAGAACGTAAAATATTGGAGGAGGTCATTGGCTTAAAGAGACGTAAGCTAGAATTGACCAAAAGACAAAAGGACAACCAGGACCGATTTACAATTTGGAAAAAGGATCGGGACGCTTGGGCGGTGCAAGGCGAACGACTTGCCCTGCACGATAAGTTGGCGCAGTTTCGTGAGCCTATGAGCGAATTGCGACAAAAGGAATTGGAAGTCGAAAGAAATAAAAAAGAAATCCTTGAAGCAAAAGAGGAGCTCGATCGTTCAGAGCAGAGAAAGCGGAAAGCTGAAGAAACTGCGGTGAAGCTTCTCGGGAAAAATCCGGATAACTTCAATGAAGAGCTACGCGATTTTCGCGATCTCGTATTGGCGCTCGACGAAGCCATCAATTTGGATAAGACCAATTTAGAGAACCAAACCAAGGCCTTGAGGCGATTAGGTGATTCGCTGGCGAAGCGTTTAGGGGAATTTAACGAAACCCAAAACGCCGATTTCTGGGTGGCGCAGATTCGAAAAAATCAAGAAGACCTGGGAATTTATTCTCTGGAAAATTTGGAAAATGCCCGACAAAAGATCGAAATTCGGGAAGGGTATTTGGAATCGTATAGCGGCCAATTAAAAGTAAGCAAGTTATTGACAGAAAAGCTCCAGGATTTTGACGATGACCAAAAGAAAGCGCTGGACAAACATCTTGAAAATCGAAAAAATCTCGAGGATATAACGAAACAGATATCTGAGGAGACACCCATTCGTGATAATCTGAAAATAGAGGTAGATCAGCGTCGTCGCGAGGCGAGTTTGGAAACCCAGCGGGCAGAACTCCAAGACGGCGAGCCTTGTCCGCTTTGTGGCTCCACCGACCACCCCTACGCCGAGCATTTGCCAGAATTGGACCAAACCCGCGAAAAACTCTTGGCGGAAATTGAGAAAAAAATTAAACGCCTGGAGAAAGAGGAAGTCGGACTAAAAACTCGCATTGAGGATTTTGAAAACAACCAAAAAACCTTAGAAAATCGACGTTTGGATATTCAGCGTGAAATTGAAAAACATCAGGAAAAGATCGCCCATCTAAACGACCAACTCGGCTGGAAAGATGGTGTATTTCCTTTAGAGGAAGAGAGTCAAACCCTGAAAGACCGGGCTAAAACACTCAACACCCTGGAGATTCAAATGGGTTGCTTGGGAGATTTAGATGAGTTCCTCAAAATTGCCAAAGAATTGCCCGAAATAAAAAAATCATTTGGCGACAAATCGACCAAACGTGAAAGTCTTTACACGGGCCCGAGCGTTACCGACGAGGTATCGAATTGCATCCAAATGCGTGACGGGGCACTGGAAATGATCGAGAGAACAGGAAAGCAATTAAAAACGCTGGGCGAAACGCTAGCGGAAAACACCGACGAAGTTTCTGCAAAATCTCAAAAACTTTTACACCAAATAGCGGCCTTTGGTCTTGCCAATATCGACGACCTCAGCGCGGGAATTTTACCGGAGAATGAGGCCAATAAACTGCGAACTGCGGAAAAAGAATTGCGTGAAAAGCAGCAGAAAATCGAAGGAGAGC
Source organism: Flavobacteriales bacterium (assembly GCA_007693635.1). Lineage (GTDB taxonomy): Bacteria > Bacteroidota > Bacteroidia > Flavobacteriales > Schleiferiaceae > CSBr16-58. The sequence continues at coordinate 10,241 of REDE01000079.1, forward strand.
GCGAAACCATCAGCGCCCAATTGTCGGACATTGACGATCGCGATGAACGCAGTTTAGATGAATGTGAAAAGTCACAAAAAGAGGCCGTTAAACACTTAGAAGATCTTCGCAACGGCATTACCCGCAACAACACCCGTTTGGAGCACAATCGCGAGCAGGCAAAAAAGCGCGCGGAGATCATGAAAACTATCGAGGATGACCGCCTAGCCTTGGAGATATGGCACAAGCTCAACATCATGATTGGCGATGCTACCGGGGCGAAGTTCTCTTCTTTTGTCCAACGACTCACCTTAAAACAACTCCTGCTTTTCGCCAACGACCGTCTGCGCGGACTAAGCGACCGTTACCGGCTCTTATACACCGAGGATTCTGATTCACTCATGGTGGAGGACATGCATTTGGGGAGCACCACTCGCACCGTAAGTTCGCTTTCCGGTGGAGAAACCTTCAAGTTGAGTTTGGCCTTGGCCCTGGGCTTATCCGACTTAGCGGCACAGAACGTAAAAATCGAATCCCTTTTCATCGACGAGGGATTTGGTACACTCGACAGCGATTCGCTGAATGAGGCCATTGCGACCTTAGAAAATATTCAGAGCACCGGCAACAAATCCGTGGGGATTATTTCCCACGTAGAGGAGTTAAAAGAACGCGTTTCGGCCAAGATAAATGTTGTGCCTACCGGGAAGGGTTATAGCAGAGTGGAAATTATCGGCTAGAAACTACCCCGCCCAGTTTTCACGATCCAGACTGCGATAATGAATGGCTTCTCCTAGGTGAATTGCCTCAATCGTAGCGCTGTTGTCCAAATCGGCAATTGTTCTGGCAACCTTTAGTATCCGATCATAGGCGCGCGCAGAGAGATTCAGTCTATCCATTGCAGTTTTAAGAAGGGCTAATCCCGCATCACTAAGCGCGCAGTGTTTTCGCAACTGCTTGGTGTCCATTTGCGCGTTGCAGTGAATATCCGCTCGACCCCGAAAACGCTCAATTTGCACATCACGAGCCCGAATAACCCGTTCTCGGATTTCCTTACTCGTCTCGCCATTTCGCTTATCCGACATTTCGTCGAAACTCACCGGCACCACCTCCACGTGCAAATCGATTCGGTCGAGTAATGGACCCGATATTTTATTCAAATACTTCTGAACCACCCCCGAATTACACACACAATCTTTCGAAGGGTGATTGTGATAACCGCACGGACATGGATTCATGGAAGCCACCAGCATAAATCCGGCCGGATAGTCCACTGCCAAGCGCGCGCGTGAGATGGTCACCAAGCGTTCCTCCATAGGTTGCCGCATGACTTCCAGTACCGTCCGTTTAAATTCAGGCAATTCATCCAAAAAAAGAATGCCATTATGCGCGAGGGATATTTCGCCAGGCTGCGGATAACTACCTCCGCCCACGAGTGCGACATCGCTGATTGAGTGGTGCGGACTGCGAAAAGGACGCATGGAAAGCAGGGCCGTATTATTCGGCAATTTTCCCGCTACAGAGTGAATTTTTGTCGTCTCCAGCGCCTCTTCCAAGGTCATTGGCGGGAGGATGGTACCAATGCGCTTGGCTAGCATGGTTTTCCCTGCGCCGGGAGGGCCAATGAGAATTACGTTGTGTCCGCCCGCAGCGGCAATTTCCAAGGCGCGTTTGATATTTTCCTGCCCCTTCACATCGGAGAAATCTACGGTAATTTGCTCTAAACCATTAAAAAACTCTTGGCGGGTATCAATTTTCACGGGCTCAATTACTCGAGACCCTGCTAAAAATTCGATCACTTCCATGATGTGATCTGCCGGATACACCTCAATTCCTTCTACGATAGCAGCTTCACGAGCATTTGCAGCAGGCACGATCATTCCCTTAAAGCCTTCCTTGTCGGCTTGAATAGCCATTGGCAAAACCCCACGCATCGGCTGGATTTGACCGTCCAATCCCAGCTCTCCCATGATGATAAACGACTCAATAGTGGGGAACGCAATTTGTTCCGAAGCCGCAAGTACGCCCAGGGCAATAGGCAGATCAAAACTAGAACCCTCTTTCCGCAGGTCAGCCGGAGCCATATTAATAGTTATTCTTCGGCCTGGCCAGCGAAATCCAATATTCCCAAGAGCCGCCTCCACGCGATCTTTACTTTCCTTCACGGCACTATCGGGTAAACCCACCAGAGAAAAATGCCCTCCGGGAACTGCATTTACCTCGATTGTTATGGTTGTTGCCTCAACACCGTGCACTGTACTTCCAAACGTTTTAATTAGCATAGCGAAAAATGTTTTTTGATTGCGGTAAAGATATGCAAAATTTTTATTTGTAATACAATGCTTACTAAAAATTATTTTTTCGCGAATAAATTCGGGCAAAAATTTGTTGATCAGTAATTTGAGAATCAACCAACCTTTGAATAAGTCCAAAAAACAAACAGGACGCACAATACAATTTGTAGGACAGCAAGCACAAATCCCAAAAGTCACATTTTAGGAAGAAAAATCGAATCCTATTGCGTACTTTTACACGTTGAGCCGAGCGTATTCGGCAAAATGCTAAAGATTTGATTTATATATGGGATGCACAAATTGCAGTAGTTCAAACGGCTTACCGAAGGGATGCAAGAACAATGGATCTTGCGGCGTTGGCGGATGCGGGAAAATGCCGGTATTTGATTGGTTAAGCAATATGCAGTTGCCTTCTGACACACATAGTACATCGTACGTTGAGGTTCGTTTTAAGAATGGTCGTAAAGAATTTTTTCACAATAAAAACCGACTTTCGTTGCACATTGGCGAGGCGGTGGTTGTTGAAACGCGCCCCGGTTTTGACGTTGGGATAGTTTCACTTCACGGAGAATTGGTTCGTTTTCAAATGCGCAAGCGCAGTATCGAACCCAGTGAGGAAAGCATTTATTCGATCTTGCGAGTGGCCAATCAGCACGACCTCGATATGTGGCATGAGCAGCGCGAGCGTGAGAACCAGTTGATGATGGAGACGCGGAGTATTGCTCGGCGTTTGAACTTGGAAATGAAAGTCTCCGACGTGGAGATTCAGGCCGATGGCAGCAAAGGGATTTTCTTTTACACGGCGGAAGATCGGGTAGATTTTCGGGTCTTGATTAAGGAAATGGCTGCGGCTTTCAAATTGAGGGTAGAAATGCGGCAAATTGGACTTCGTCAAGAAGCGGCGCGTTTGGGGGGCATTGGCAGTTGCGGACGTGAATTATGCTGCAGCACCTGGCTCACTGATTTTCGCAGCGTAAGCACCGCTGCAGCCCGCTATCAACAATTGTCTTTAAATCCTCAAAAACTGGCCGGACAATGCGGAAAGTTAAAGTGTTGTCTGAATTACGAACTCGATAGTTACATCGAAGAAGTAAAGAAGTTTCCAGACACCAACAAAAAGCTAAAAACCAAATCTGGTGAAGCTTATTTTCAAAAAATGGATATTTTCCGCGGATTAATATGGTACACCATTGGCAAAGATTCACCGGTATGGTATTCATTGAATTACAAAGATGCCGCGTACATTCAAGCCATCAACGAAGAAGGACAGCAGCCGGACGACTTGGAACAATTTGCGGTGAAACTTGAAAACACGGAAACTACTTCGGCCTATTCCAACGTTGTGGGTCAAGATGACTTATCGCGCTTTGATAAAGCCAGCAGTGGAAATTCGCGTAAAAAACGCAACAATAACCCCAGACGAACCAACAAACCGGCTTCTCGAGGCAATCGAAATCCGGGTAAAAAGAACTAAACCAAAAACAACCGATGCCTAAATTCTTCGCGTTTTTCAGCTTTGCTATTTTATTCGCACTCTTCGCATGCAATAGAAATGAAAGTCTGGTGAACACCTATATTGACATCGATGCTGACGGATGGGCACAAGACAGTTCTGTGGAAATTACCGTTATGATCGACGACGCCGACCTGGCATATATGGCGTTTAGCGGTATTCGACACAATCCCAATTACCCTTACCGAAACTTGTATCTTTTTCGCGAGGTAGAATCCGAACGAGGCATTGAATACCGCGACACCATCTACTTTGCTCTCAGTGATGCTAAAGGAGTTCGACAAGGATCAGGCAGCGGACACACCAGAGAAATTGTCGCACCATTCGGCATGGCGCCATTCAAATTTGGAGAGCGCGGATATTACACTTTCCGAATCACCCAGGGTATGCGTCCGGAAAAAATTCCGGGTATTGAATCCGTATATTTTCGATTGACTCCAGTAAAAGTTGAGAATAAGGAGGAATAAATGACACATTCAAAGATGACCACATATTTCAAGACCTGCTAAACGCACACGACGATGGCTAAACAAAAATCTAACTTCAAACTCCTGGCGCTCGTATGGGCAGTATTCTTTGTGGTACTGTCGATACCTCCGCTAATTTTCTACATCACCTCACTGGGTTGGCTTGGCGAATTACCGGGTTTTGAAGAAATCGAAAACCCGAAGAGCAATTTAGCCTCACAGATCATATCCGCCGACGGCAAAGTCATCGGGAAATTTTACAAAGAAAATCGCACGCATATTGAATTTGAAGAAATCTCCCCTTACGTGATAGAAGCCTTAATCGCCACAGAAGACGAGCGATATATGAGTCATCCGGGGATTGACTTCCGCGCCATTGCTCGAGCCATATTCAAACTTGGTTCGGCTGGTGGTGCCTCAACAATCACCCAACAATTGGCCAAAAACCTCTTCCACGAACCGGCAACCTCGCTCCCGGAAAGGATCAAGCAAAAGCTCAAAGAACAAGTTATCGCCACTCGACTGGAACGCCAATACACCAAAGAGGAAATCATTACCATGTATTTGAATCAATTCGACTTCATTTACCAAGCAGTGGGAATTCACTCGGCGGCGGCAATTTATTTTAATACCTCACCAGATTCGCTGGATTTGGTGCAAAGTGCCATGTTGGTAGGCATGGTAAAAAACCCAACGCTTTACAACCCCTTGCGCTTTCCAGAACGTTCACTCGACCGGAGAAATACCGTACTGCAACAAATGGTTCGCAACAAAAAAATCAGCAAGGAAACCTACAACGAGTATAAAGAAATCCCCATTGAACTCGATTTTACGCGTCAGGGACACGACGAAGGTTCAGCTCCATATTTTAGAGAATACGCCCGGGCGGCACTCCGCGAATGGATTCGTAACAATCCCAAACCCGACGGCACGTATTACAACATCTACACAGATGGCTTAAAAATTTATACTACCATCGACTCCCGAATGCAGCGCTATGCCGAAGAAGCCGTAGAAGAGCATATGAGCAATCTTCAGCGCGTATTTTTTAAAGTCGATGGAAATAAAAAAGGTTTTCCCTTTTCCAGAATTAGCGACGACCAAATACGAAAGATTCTTGAGCAATCCATGCGAAGAACGGATCGATATCGCTCCTTAAAAAACCAAGGTGTTGCGGATGATAGCATCATGAAAATTTTCGAAACGCCAGTCCGCATGCAAGTCTTTAGCTGGAACGGCGACATCGATACCGTAATGAGTCCTATGGATTCGATTCACTATTACAAGCAATTTTACCGCACCGGAATTACCGCTATCGACCCACTCACCGGATTTGTTAAGGCTTGGGTAGGAGGAATAAACTTCAAACACTTTAAGTTCGACCATGTATATACCGGTCGCCGACAAGCAGGCTCAACTTTCAAACCCATCGTCTACGCCACTGCCATTAAACAAAAAAAATACAGTCCCTGCTTTGAAGTCCCAGATGTCCCTACCTGCATTGAAAAAGGGATGTACGGACTCCTTTCGGATTGGTGTCCGAAAAACTCCAACGACAAATATGGGGAAATGCGCACCTTGAGAAACGCCTTAGCCAACTCAGTGAATACGGTCACCACCTTCTTGATGAAACAAATTGGTCCGGAGCCGGTCGTAAATATGGCTCGCAGCATGGGCATCAGTGGAGATATCCCTATGCAACCCTCAATCGCTCTCGGGACTATGGATATTTCCATCCTAGAAATTGCTGGATCCTACACCACTTTCGTCAACGGTGGCGTGTACACCGAACCTTTGATGATTACCCGTATCGAGGATAGAAACGGAACCGTACTTCAGGAATTCTCGGCGTTTACCCGCGAAGTAATGAACGAACGCGATGCCTACACAATGGTTGAAATTCTGAAAGGTGTAACCACGCAAGGTACCGGCGCCCGTCTGCGCACCAGAGCCGGAAACTACAGTCACTTCAACGACGTAGTAACCGGATTCCCCTACGGATTTGAAAATCAAATTGCCGGAAAAACCGGAACTTCGCAGAACAATAGCGACGGTTGGTTTGTAGGTATGGTACCCAATTTAGTAACTGCCGTTTGGGCGGGATGTGAAGATCGTTCGGCACATTTCCGTGGAACAGCTTACGGACAAGGAGCCACAGTGGCCTTGCCTACTTGGGCAATTTTTATGAGAAAATGCTATAACGACCCCAGTCTAAAGGTAAGTAAAGAAGCTTTTGTTGCGCCTGAAGGAATGGGCGCCATCAATTGCGATAACATCAACCAAAATGCAGGCGACCGAACCGACGAACGAATGCAACATATTGGTTTATAAAACAATTAAATTATGGAAATCAGTGGAATACAAAACGAAATCGTCGAGGAATTTGATTTTTTTGATGATTGGACAGAACGCTACGAATTCATCATCAACCTAGGTAAAGAATTGCCTGGCATAGCTCCCGAACACAAAAAAGATGAGAATCTCATCAAAGGTTGTCAGTCACGGGTGTGGCTACATGCCCAAGCCGACGAAGAGAATCGCATACATTTCACTGCCGATTCCGACGCCATTCTCACCAAAGGGATTATCGCGTTGATGATTCGCGTTTTCTCAGGTCAAAAAGCCCAAGACATTCTTGAAGCCGACACCTCGTTTATTGAGAAAGTCGGACTCAAGGAACACCTTTCTCCCACACGGGCGAACGGATTGGTATCGATGATCAAACAAATAAAATTCTACGCCCTGGCTCTTCAGGGTAAATAAAACCATTTTACCATGCTTTCAGAAGAAACAATGATCAAAATCGGTGAGGATGTCGTACGCGAGCTAAGCTCAATCTACGACCCCGAAATACCGGTAAACATATACGAACTTGGCCTGATCTACGACGTACAAGTGAGCGAAGATGGGGATGTGAAAATCCTCATGACGCTGACTTCTCCCAACTGTCCGGTGGCGGAGAGTTTACCCGAAGAAGTTAAACAAAAAGTAGGGACTGTCGACGAGGTTAAAGATGTTGAGGTTGAAATTACTTTTGAACCCACATGGACCAAAGATATGATGAGTGAAGAAGCTCGATTGGAATTAGGCATGTTCTAAAAAAAGTCGCATGAGCACTACAGAAAATGAAATTGTTAATCGCGTTGCACAGTCGAAACTAATCACCTTAGACATCGACGAGCTTTTACCGCTGATACCAATTGTGCACTTGGATATTTTGTCATTCAGCGAAGGCGGTCTCTTGCGCGAGAAAGTTTTTCGTGAGCAAATAAAAAATCACGACTGGAGTCAGTATCGCGGAAAAATTGTCAACGTTTACTGTGGCGATGAAGCCATCGTACCCTTATGGGCTTACATGATTGTGGGTGCCGAGTTGGGTGGAAATGCTGAGTTGGTGATCAGCTGTGAGAAAAATGAGGCGACAAGAACCTCCGTTTTGCAGCGCATTGAGCAAATGGATTTAGATCACTTAACCGATAAGCCCGTTGTTCTCAAAGGATGTAACCGTCCGGATATTGGACCCGAAGCCTACGTAATTCTCGCCCACAGAATTCAAGGAATTGCCAGCAGTTTACTGTTCGGAGAGGCGTGCAGCTCGGTACCTGTTTATAAAAAAAAGAAACCAACGCGTAGTTCATGAAACTATTTTCTCGAATATACGGAGAGGGGAAACCGCTTATTATTCTCCACGGACTTTTTGGCATGAGCGATAATTGGAATACGCTCGGAAAGCAATGGAGTGATAAACTTGGTCGAAGTGTTCATATTATCGACCAGCGCAATCACGGCCGATCACCTTGGTCTAATCCCCATGATTACCATGCACTAAGCGATGATTTAGCCGAGTATTTCCAAGAAAAAAACATCGATACCGCCAGCATACTTGGACACTCAATGGGTGGTAAAACCGCCATGTTTTTCGCGACACTTTTCCCAGAAAAAGTCGATAAACTCTTGGTTGCCGACATTGCTCCGCGCAGTTACCCGGTTCACCACCGAGAAATTATTGATGCCTTGCAATACGTCTACGAGAAATCTCCCCATTCGAGAGTGGAGGCGCAAGATGCCTTAGGTGAAAAAATACGAAACGAAGGTATCCGCTTTTTTCTTCTAAAGAGTCTGCACCGAAACGAAAATGGGATTTATACTTGGAGATTTAACCTGCAACAAATCGATGCCGATATAGAGAAGATAGGCGCCGGATTACCCCCTCCAGCCCTGTATGATGGTCCGGCAGTGTTTATTCGCGGACTGCAGTCGGATTACATCAACGACGACGATTTTTCGAGTATCCATAGTCATTTCCCCCAAGCGATTGTAGAAAGTGTGGAAAATGCCGGACATTGGCTGCACGCCGAACAACCTAAAATATTTTCTAATATTGTCGAAAAACATCTCAGTAATTAATTGTCTACCGTAAATTCGCTCTCATGATAGAAGCAAACATTCAAGACCAAGTTTTCAGCATCGCCGGAGAATCACCAGAAATGATGATTAACGATAAAGCTGTACGTGTTACACGAACTCAAATTGAGCCTGGACACTTTGTTTACCAAATAGGAAATAGAAGTTTAGACGTTAGAGTTGTGGAGCACGCTGATAAACGTTATACCGTTTCCATCGACGGAAAGATTGTTGAGGTTCCTTACCGGACTTCACTTGATTTAATGCTCGAGAAAATGGGATTGAAAGACCTTTTAGCTGCTGGGAATAAAGACTTTAAAGCACCCATGCCGGGAATGGTTTTAAAAGTACTTGTCAACCCTGGCGATGCAGTTCAAAAAGGAACGCCTCTACTCGTTTTAGAAGCCATGAAAATGGAAAACAACATCAAATCAGAAAGCGATGGAGAGGTTGAAAGCATTGAAGTTCAAGCCGGCCAATCCGTTGAGAAAAACCAAATCCTGATTCGTTTCAAATAATTTAATCCATCACAAAATGAAAAAGAACATTTTTAAGTTTGCCGCCATTATTGCCTTTACCGGCTGGTTTGCAGCTTGTCAGAGTGAAGCTCCAAAACCTGCAGAAACTCAAACTGAGGAGCAAGAAGTTGACTATCTATCAATTCCTGAGGGAGCTCGTGTATATTTTGAAAATCTACAAGACGGAGATGAGGTAAGCAGTCCTTTCACCGTTATGATGGGTGTAGAAGGTATGTCGGTAGATCCAGCAGGACCACTAATCGAGCACTCTGGTCACCATCACATTATCATCAACGGGGGTCCGCTACCCCTTGGAGAGGTTATCCCTATGGATCCCCAGAATCTACACTACGGCGACGGAAGTATGGAGGCTACCTTGGAATTAGAGCCGGGTGAGTACACGCTTACCATGCAGTTTGGCAATGGTCACCACCAATCTTACGGTGAGGCCATGAGCGCTCAAGTATTTGTAATAGTGAAATAAAGGCCACGAGTTTCACTATTAAAACCCACCTAGCGAATAGGTGGGTTTTTTTTTAGTGTTTGTCTGATTTCCTCCAATTCAGCCTGAATTCGGCGCAGTGTGTCGGATTGTATTTCTCCTGGACTTAAAGAGGTGTCGTTGGTAATGTGAATTTCGTACTGCCATATTTCCAAAACCTCTCGAGATGGGAAACTATACGGTGGATATGCTGGATTAGATGAAGACAAGATAAAATCGCCATCATCTTGCCAATCTCCTGAGATGAATTTCAGAACAACCCCGTCTTCCCTACTAACCAAAATATAACGCGTATTTGGCTTTATGGTCGTCCAATCGTCGAGATACGAGCCAATCACAAAAGCCCCATCAGCTATTGGGGGCATAGAGTCACCACTAATTTGAAATGCGCGATAGGTTTTGCTCTTTGAGAGAAAAGGCAGATTCACTCGTGGCAATTCAGAAATATACTCCGGGTCACTATATCCGGTTGTATATCCCGCCTTTGCTTTTTGCGGAATCAAGGCAATTTGCTCCTCATCGTTTTGGTTAACGGTCGTTGCCAAAATCCGCAAGCCCTTTCCCTCATAGTCGAAATCGAGTCCGCGTTCGATTGCCCCCAAACGATGCTCCGGAACAGAGGATAAATCTTGTCGAACCAGTCGATCAATACTCACCCGAAAGTCCTCCGACATACGCAACAAGGTTTGAATAGTAGGCTCAGCCGTACCGAGCTCGTAGGAACTTATAGCACTTCGACTTATCTCGTATCGCGCGGCGAGATCACCCTGAGACCAGCCTTTGCGTTTGCGTAGAAGCTTAAGATTTGAGGACAGAAAGTGTGATTGCATATTGGGTTAAATTCTAGATGATGACTGGTTTCTCTGCTTGAAATTCTCGCTTTCTGAAAGCCTTCACAAATGACAAACAGAGTTGACATTTATATTGTCAACAAAAAGACAAAATTACAATCAAATAATCAATGATACAACAAAAAAATTATTCCACACTAGGCGTCTTAAAGTTGATCGTTCAAACCCTTTAAATAACCTTTCTGATAACTGATCCATCCTTCGGCAGAAAATGGATGTTTGTATTTTTTATCTTCAATTCTATCATAGACAAAAAACTTTCTTAGATATCCGTTAGTTTGAGGATTTAAACCGTCATACTCATAGAAAAAGTAATATCGGTATTTATCGGTATTCTCATATTTTGATTTTTGCTCTAGATCATCCAAAGTTGCAAATTCGTGCTTTCCAAAATAAGTACCCGCCACATTTTTTTTAGTTCTCTTATTATAAATCGCATCTTTCTCATGCATAATAATGATCATGACTGAAGCCTTGTTGTTTCCAAATTCAGGAGGAACGGCTCCAGTTTCGACTGTTGTTTTTTGTAAGAAGATGAATCTCCTCCCTTTAACAACAATGCAAAACAAGATGTTAATTGCGTAAGTACCAGCAAATAGGCACCGATAGTGATTGCTTTTTTGATAAATCTCATAATCGTTGATAAAAATGGTTAATATTTTTTTCGAATATGTAGAATTTTTTCGACTACAGAAAACACCAATAAAAAAGTTCGCGTAAAATGAAGTAGATGCATAAATTTTTGACTCATATCATCACGATATCGGACACTATCAATACCGCTTCATTTTAGGGAGAACCGCTTAATTTATCAAAAATATCGGAGACGTGTTAAAATTTACACAAAATACAAGATTTTTTTGTACATTCGTCGAGCGTGTCAGATTACACGAATCGAATTCCTTCTGTTTTCTTATTAATCATTCCGAAGTGGTTTCATAGCAGTTCACATCTAACCCCTAAAACCTGATCTCATGAAGAAAATTCTACCCACTCTCAGCCTTGTTTTCTCTGGATCGTTATTGTTCAGTCAAAACACCGCCCCCTCTGTTTTATCCATCGAAACCTCGCCCCCGCAAGTAACGGCCCAACAAGAAACATCCGCAGCTAGAACGCAAGCAACCATTATTTGGTCTGAGGATTTCGCCAATGGAATTCCTTCCACTTGGACAAATTTAGGCCAAAGAGCAAATGGCAACCTCTACCCGAACTCTGTATGGGAATACCGCGGCCCACTTACTAACCCCAATAGTAATGTAGGGTCACGAGGCGGATATGGTGCGCCAGGGACTCCTATAAACAGTCCTACACGTGCCAATGGATTTATGATTTTCGACTCCGACTATCTCGATAATGGAGGTGTGGCAGGGAATTTTGGACTAGGCAGTGCTCCTACGCCGCATATCGGCAGACTTACCACAGAAACCATTGACCTTAGTAATCACCCCTTCGTAAAACTAGAATTCAACTACTACCTGAGAAACTTCGCCTCGAGATTTGGGGTTGCCATCAGCGTGAATAATGGCGGATCATGGTTAGATACCGTCTATTTCGGAACAACTATTGGCGTAAACGAAAGCTCCGCAATTAACGCCAAGGCGGAATTCGATATTTCGGCCATTGCCGGAGGGCAATCGCAAGTCCAACTGCGCTTCGTCTATGATGGCACACCCACACAAGGATCAAATACCGGATATTATTTCTGCCAAATTGATGACATCAAAATCACCGAACTCCCTGCTCACCGATTAGTTCCCTTTACAGACTCCGAAGGTATTCGATTTGATGTCTGGAATAATAATCCCTCCGAAATGCGACACGGATACGTGTCCACCAGACAAAACCGGAGCTTTCGATTTGGAGCTAACTTCTTGAATTTTGGAACATCTGCACAAACAAACGCGCGCTTAGAAGTAGATGTATACAACGGCGCATCACTGATTCAAACCCTGCAATCAGCACCTTTCGGAGCTCTAGCATCAGGAGATACCGCACGAATTGCGCAAACCACCACCAACGCCTTTTTACCTCCATCACCTGGCGTTTACACAGCCGCCTACCGCATTGTTTCTGACAGCATCCCAATTGCAGATGCTGAAAAAGATACCATTGTATTTGTGGTTAGTCCTAACCAAACAGGACAGCATTTTCCCTATTTTTCTAATACCATAGGAACACCGCAACTCGGAAATCTCGGAAGGGTTTCATCGCAATTCCGACTCGTAAATCAAGAGGTGGTTTTGGGCGCCATTGCAGGCATTGCCAACACTACAAATACCGGAGGCCGACTGATTTTCAAACTACATACAGCATCGCCCTTAACCAACCCTATCCCTCTTGCAATAGACACTGTAACTATTACAGCGGCTCACGTTGCAGCTCAAGCAGTAACCGCAACCTTTAGTAATGCCCCAATACTACCAGCAGGAACGCACTACCTGACCGTTGAATTTGATGGTGGAACTTCAACCATAAATTTGATAAATGATGCGCGCGTATGGGCTCCACCACTGGCCAACTTAATGTATTTGACCAGTCAACCCGGCTGGTATACCGGCTATCAAAACTCGCGACAGTTTAATATACCTCACTTACGTATTATTGGCTGTAATGATACCGCTACTGGAGCATGCCAAAACTTCGCTACACTGTCTGCTTTTCAAAGCGTATGTGCAACTGACCCCGCATTCCCCCTAACTGGCGGAATGCCCGCAGGCGGAACCTATAGTGGCCCTGGGGTAAGCGCCGGACAATTCGACCCATCGATTCCTGGCGCTGGATCACACACAATTACGTATACAGTAAACATAAATGGAAATCCGCAATCAGCAACACAGACAATCGAAGTTAAAGCTTCTCCAAATCTTAATCTACCTACCTCTCCAGTTGCCGTTTGCTCTGGAGGAAACCCCGTAAGCCTTTTCCCATTTGTACAGCCAGGCGGGGGAACTTTCTCAGGAACCGGAATAACCACTGGAAATCTTTTTGACCCAAATGTCGCTGGAGGCGGAATTCAAACTATAAGCTATGAATATACGGATCCCGACGGATGCACTAACACTGGAACATTTAGCGTCAATGTAGTTGCTCCCCCTACAGTAAATATTACAAACACCGTGTCTAGTTTTTGTATTTATAACGACACAGTCACTCTAAGCGGAACCCCAACCGGAGGCAACTTCAGCGGACCAGGCGTGATTGGCAATCAATTTGTCCCAGCACTTGCCGGAATTGGAACTCATCCTGTGGTTTATAGCTTTACTGATGGCAACGGCTGCGAAGGGTCTGATTTGCTTATGGTAGACGTTGATAGTTGCTTAAGCATTCTTTCCTTTGGTCAAAAAATCACCATTGAAGTCTTCCCTAACCCTTCTACCGGAATCTTCACACTGAAAGGAGTGGATGAGAATGCAGATGTTGTGATTCGCAACGCATTGGGTCAAGAAATTAATGCTGAAATCTCACGACGAGGCGAATTGAATATTGACCTAAGCAACCAGCCCGCAGGAATCTACTTTATTAGAGT
>REDE01000058.1 GCA_007693635.1 Flavobacteriales bacterium
AGCCAATCCCTCCGCCCTCCGCCAGTCCTATGACCCCGCACGCCACAACCTCCGCGTATGCCCACACCACATAACCACAAGTTCACAGCAAATCAATATTGGGTAAATATGTTGGATTGTATCTTCGTGGCAAATTAAGCCATGTATCATGAAGCAGTTATATATTGTTAGACACGCTAAATCGAGTTGGGATACGCCCGGACTTCAAGATATTGATCGACCGTTGAAGGGGCGTGGGGTGAATGACGCCTACCGGACCTCGGAATGGATGTCGGAGGAGGGTAATCTTCCCCAAGTGCTGATTAGTAGTCCGGCGACAAGGGCCTTGCACACGGCGATGATTTTCGCCCGGACGTTCAACGTGGATTTTTCGGAGATTCAAATCAACGATCGTTTGTACGATTCAGACATCGAGGATTACTTGCGCGTGGTACGGGGCATTTCTGACGGGTATGCGTCGGCGGCGATTTTCGGTCACAATCCGACCATCACCGGATTTATAAATTATTTTGCAGATCAGCGGGTGTCTCATGTGCCGACAACCGGTGTGGTTTGTCTTAGCTTTGCCGTCGACCGCTGGAGCGATCTTGCGCCGCCCGCAAAGTTGCTGTTTTTCGATTATCCCAAAAAGCGCCGTCCCTGAAAACTGTCCGACTACGGAGAGTGCGGGTTGCTGAGAAATCGACCAACCCACGAATTCGGGAGGAAGCATCGGCTCGGTTGAGCGATTAATTTCCCACGTTTAGGTTATAAAAAATGAAGAATAAAGTATATCTCACATCCGATATTTACATCCCTAGGGACATTTCGTGGTTGCACTTCAACGCACGGGTGTTGCAGGAAGCCAACGATCCGCGCGTACCGTTGATTGAACGAATTCGTTTTCTCGGGATTTTTTCCAACAATTTAGACGAGTTTTTTAAAGTCCGCTACGCCACCATCAAGCGCATGAGTCAGCTCAACCAGGGTGGTGGTCGGGAGTTGGGGGACGTCAAACCCAAGGAGCTGCTCAACAGACTCACCGACATTGTGCGAGAGCAGCAGGAGGAGGCGCAGAAAATTTACGACGCCTTGGTGGATGAGTTGCACGAGAACGGCATCAGCATCATCGATGAAAAGAAGTTGACGCCGAAGCAGCGTGATTTTGCGCGGGCATTTTTCATTGAAAAAGTGAGTCCTTCGGTATTCACCTTACTCTTATCTGAGGACAGACCATTTCCGCATTTGCGCGACAAGTCCATTTACCTGTCCATCAAACTCAAGCGTCGGGACGGCTCGGAGCCTAAGTTGGCCTTGATCGAGATTCCTTCAGATTTGGTGGGTCGTTTTATTGAAATACCTTCTCGTGGCAAGCGTACGGTGATGTATTTGGACGATTTAATTCGTCACAATTTGCGTTACATTTTCTTCACCCATCGGTACGATACGGTAACGGCGCACACCATCAAATTTACGCGCGATGCCGAATTGGACATTGAGAGTGACGTATCGAAAAGTTTTTTAGAAAAAATGGAGGAGAGTCTGCAGAGTCGTCACTCCGGCGATCCTGTGCGTTTCGTGTACGACAGCGCCATTCCCGACGACGTGATTGCGATGTTGTTGCGTCGTTTGGATCTCGACAACTTCGACTCCATCATTGCTGGTGGACGTTATCACAACAAAAAAGATCTGATTGATTTTCCTTCGGCGGGTCATCCGGAGCTCACTTACGAGGCCTTGACTCCCCTGCCCCACCCCGATTTGAATTTGGAGGTTTCGCTTTTGGATGTCGTAGCCCAGAAAGACATTTTGATTTTTCTGCCCTACCACACCTTCAGCAACATCATCCGGTTGTTGCGCGAGGCTGCCCTGGACGAGCGTGTGGAAGAGGTCAAAGTTACCTTATACCGCGTAGCCAACGAATCGCGGGTGATTAGCGCATTGATCAATGCGGCGAAAAACGGCAAGCGGGTTACCGTGGTCATGGAGTTGCAGGCCCGCTTCGACGAGGAGAACAACATCCGCTGGACGGAGAAACTCAAGCAAGAGGGGGTCAATGTCATTTTCGGTGTGGGCGGACTCAAAGTCCACTCCAAGCTCATTCTCATTCGTCGTCGTGAAGAGGGAAAAATCCGCAACTACGTATCCGTGGGCACGGGTAATTTCAACGAAAAGACTTCCCGCATCTACACCGATTACCATTTATTTACCGCCGACAAGCGGATTACCAAGGAGATTTTTAGACTGTTCACCTTTTTCGAGGCCAATTATAAAGTCTTCAAAAACAAGCACCTTTTACTATCGCCCTTCAATTTCCGCTCGGGGATGCTCAAGGCCATTGATCGGGAGATTGAGATTGCCAAGGCCGGGCGGTATGCGAGCATCACACTCAAGCTCAACAGTCTGTGCGACACCGGAATCATTCAGCGGCTGTACGAGGCCTCCGCTGCGGGGGTGCAAATCCGCGTGATTGTCCGGGGCATTTGTTCGTTGATTCCCGGCATTCCCGGTTTGAGCGACAACATACACATCATCAGCATTGTCGACCGATTTTTGGAACACAGTCGGGTATACACCTTCCACAACGACGGTCATCAGAAAGTCTATTTATCCTCTGCCGACATCATGGCGCGCAACATCGAGTATCGGGTGGAAGTCACGGTCCCGGTGTATTGCGAGCATATCAAACGCCAGCTCAACGATCACCTAGAGATTTTATGGTCGGACAATCAGAAGTCGAGGTTCATCAACGTAGCCGGCAGCAACACCTATAGGCGCAACGAACAACCACCAATACGTGCCCAGTACGCCCTTTACGAGTACGTGAAAGAAGAGAGTAATCGTCGCAAGCCGTAGTTTTTTCCGAGTACAAAAAATCCAAAAAAGGAACACCCCGGATGGAGTGTTCCTTTTTTTGATGATCGTATGGAGTCATCAATTCAGTTATCGGACAACCAAAAACTTACTGGTCTTGGTTTTTCCGAGAGCTTCAACCTTTAGGACGTAGGCACCGGCGGGAAGACTTTGCAGGTCGATGCGGTGAACGAAAGTCGCGGTGGTTGAATTGTGGTAGACCTCGGCACCGAAGATATTGTTGATACTTACACGCAGAGGCGTCTCCGGGTCTTCGATTCCCGGGGTGCGGAAATAGAGGTAGTCGGAGCTAGGATTCGGGTAGAGTTCCACCGCGAAATCATTCACTTCCAGACTTTGTTCCGGAATCTCGATGGAGGTATTGCTCACTCGTGGGGCGAAGCTTGTGATGCATTCCATCAGATTAATCTCAAACATATCCTGATCGATGAGTCCTTGCATAAATGCCGCTTCCGTGTTGATTACACAATCCCAGTACATCCAGCGACTCATCATTCTGGGGCCAACATTAAGTGGGTAGTTGTTTGTCAGAAGTTGAACAGCCTGTTGCAGGTAACCACCTTGACGTAGGTTATGGATCATTTTCAGGTTCAAGGCCGTGATGCGTTCGTGGGAGGCGGTGTCTGTTGGCACCCCCTGCAGAGCGATAAACTGAGCAATTACGGCGTTCAGACTGGAAATTTCCTGCGCAATGCTCGTCACGTCGTATTCATCATTGTAGGCGAGGATTCCTTGCTTATACAATTGGTGCAGAGCTTTTTCCAACATGCGCAGAACCAGGGTGGTGACTTGCTTTTCTTCGGCGGTAAGCGTGGCGTACTCATTCAGCAGCACGTTTACGATAAACAGTAGTTCATTGAAACCTTGCTGGTCGTCGAGGAATTCACTTTCTTCGTTGGAGTTGGTGATTTTCAATCCTGCTTGAGTAATCATATCGATGAGGATTCCACCGCCACTTCCCGGCGGGACTACCCACAAGTTGCTATTAAAATTCTGAACTTCCCGTACCTCGTTGATCGACGAGTATCCTGGTCCGCCACTACACGCCGAGAATGCCCGGTTTTGATTCGAGGTAGGGTTGAATACGCCCGTGAAGTTTGCACTTACCAGGTTCACATTAGAGAACGGACTGAAAGTCTGCACGGGAATACGGTTATTTGAAATATCCAACCAGTTGGCATTTTGGCTACTGGCGGGGCCATTCAGCGTACCCGTGGCTAAGATTGCGATATCGCTGGTGTTTTGGAAGAACCCATTTTCACCGTTGAGCATATTAAAGTATCCGTTAGAAATATCGCCGTAGATGGCTACGTTAATATCCGTGAATTCGTTCTTTTTGTCCTCTGAGAGTTCCACGGAGGCGAATTCGCCAAAAAAGCGAACGGCGTTATGGAGGTTAGAGAACGAGTTGCAATTCAGCGAGACCGCATAATCTTCCAGCACGACACCATAAGGTTCAGCAAATCCTGCATTCAGCAGCGTGGCGTCGATGGTATTATCGGAGATTTGCGTTTCCGATCCACCTTGTCCGGAGAGTAATATCGCGGTTGCATTATTCTGGAAAGTTGAGGCCACGATTTGTCCGGTACCGTGAAGTTCAGTCCCGTAGATACCGTAGTTGTTATTAACAAAAGTACTTGCACGCACTGTATAGGACTGTCCGGTAATGTAGAGTCCATGGTCGTTATTCTCAAAGTGGTTACCGTGTAAAAACAATGGATGTGGGTTAGTAACCGCCTGGTTTGCTCGAATACCGTAGTTTCCGTTTAGGAAGCGGTTATAGCGAATCCAGCTGGAGTTGTTGTGTCTACCCCAGATTTTCAGTCCATCGTGCAGGTTATTAGTAGACATTCCGTTAGGGAGGTCAAATTCTACGCGTTGGATATCCACGGGGCCGGTTAGACTGAGGTGTTTTCCTGGGTGTACATGGACCTTAGCCTTATGGATTTTCACGAGTTTAAAAGTGCGGTTACTTTCCGTCACCGGACTAAAATTCGATTTACACTCCAGTAGGACTTGGCCGTAGTTGGTGTGGCCTTCTAATATGAAAGAGGCGTTTTGCCCGATATCCCAGAAGTTGTCGCGAACGCCACTATAGATAAATTGATCGATGATAACGCGCCCATTGCCGTTGAAGGTAAAAGTAGCATTATCGCCAACCGTGACTTTACCGCGAATTTCCAGAACAGCGTCTGGGCCGAGGAGTTCGATTTGCGCGCCATCTTCAAAGCTGAAGTTACCACCATCCTCGATGACGAGTTTAGAACCATTTTGGACTTTTAGTTTGCCATTGGCACCAAGGTCTAAACTTCCGCCCTCCATTACGATCAGTTCCGCCCGATTATTTACCAAGGCGTCCCCAAGAACAATCTCCCCATCATCTTTTACAAGTAGGTTATCAGCAACACAACCAACACCTAGCTTATATACATGCTTGCCTCCAGGACTTGGCGTTTGGCCGGTTTTACTATCATTAAAATTACCGTAAAGATGCAAAACACCGTTATTAATTACCTCTGAATGGCTCAATAAATTTTCCTCACCATAGTTGTAGACGTTATTCAACACCGGATTACTTACGGGAGCAATCAAGTTGATCGCGTCGAGCGTAAATGCGATATTGTTTCCTTTAGTAGGTATTGCGCCATCGGTGATTTCCACGTGAAGGTTATTACCATCAGGAGCGTGTACGGCATCGAAGGGGGTGGGAAGATTTTCATTTGCTATACCTGCGGTAATATTGAAAAAATAATCCGAGGTATTCAAGTCCAATGCTGAAATGGAAGGTACAAAGCATTGTTTTCTTTGAAGCCATACATTGGTTGAGATATTAAAATCGAAACC
>REDE01000183.1 GCA_007693635.1 Flavobacteriales bacterium
ACAAGTCCATTTAAATTTTCATTCACACGAGTCATATCTTGCCCCTGAAGTTCAATGATACGCAGCAACGCACTCGAAGCAGTTTCAAAGGAAATAATACCCAAGCGATGTGCGTCTTCCCAATCCATAATCAAATAGCAAATATCGTCTGCCGCCTCAACAAGGTAAACAAACGGATGGCGGTAATAACTTCTCGGACTTTCATTCTCCAAGCGCATGTTGAGTCTTTCGGCCATTTCAATGAACCGCTGCTGATCGGACTGAAAAAAACCAAATTTTTTCCGGTGTAATCCTTTAGATTTGTCGGAGGCTTCCGCTGAACATGGGTATTTCGCCATTGAGGCTAGGGTAGTGTAGGTCAGACGAAAACCACCAGGTAGACGAGTGGGGAAGTGATGGGTGAGTAGTCTAAATCCGTTGGCGTTTCCTTCAAAACGCACCAAATCAAACCACTCTGAATGATCGTACCAATCCCGAAGCTTTTTGCCGCTAATTAAATTCTCGGCATTGTCTACAAAAAACTGACATATCGCCGATTCTCCACTATGTCCAAAAGGTGGATTACCAATATCGTGCGCCAAACAAGCTGCAGAAATTACGGAAGAAAAATCTTGACTGTAAAACCGAAGACTTTCTTCAGGCCATTGACTTCCATATTTGTTGATAAGTACCGTTCCACAACGTTTGGCCAGACTCCGACCAACACTAGCAACCTCTAAAGAGTGCGTAAGTCGGTTGTGAACAAACACTGAATCGGGCAAGGGAAAGACTTGCGTTTTATTCTGTAATCGGCGAAATGGTGAGGAGTAAATGATTCTGTCATAGTCTCTTTCGTATTCGGTGCGCTGTGGTTCCGCATTAGAGTTTGCGCCAAAACGCAAACCAGAAAAGCAATTGAACCATTGAATGTTTGACATACATCGATATTTTAAGGCAAATGTAAGCGATTGTGAAAAAAATTAAGAAATCTCTAGTGGACATTAAGAAATGATTTGCAAATTACAATCGTACTTTTGAGCACGAAAACTACACTACTTACAATCCATTTTTTTTAATCCTATATGCGTAACGATGTTTTAAGCTATCTGTACGACATTTTTCTAAACAGCACCGGAGTCAATACCGACACCAGAACCGTTCGAGAAGGCCAAATATACTTCGCTTTGCGCGGAGAACGATTTGATGGAAATGACTACATCGATTTGGCATTTGAGAAGGGCGCCACCCATGTTGTGGTCGACTCTCCGTGGATAACTCCTTCATCGAGAATCATTAAAGTTCCCGATACCTATGAATGTCTACAAAAATTAGCCAATCATCATCGCAAACAAATGTCAACCTTAGTGATAGGCCTCACTGGGAGCAACGGAAAAACAACCACCAAAGAGTTAATTCATTCTGTGCTTAACCAAGCATTTAAAGTCTTGGCTACGGAAGGAAATCTCAATAACCATATCGGATTGCCTCTTACCTTGTTGAAGATGGAAAATTCTTACTCGCATGCCGTAATTGAAATGGGAGCAAGTAGCGTCGGTGAAATTGATTTTCTTAGTCGTATAGCTGAACCGACTATAGGCTATATCACCAATTACGGTAAAGCGCATTTGGAAGGATTTGGTTCAGAACAAGGGATAATTCAAGGGAAGTCGGAGTTGTATGATTTTCTGCGTGAAACGGGTGGTTTAGCAGTTGTTAATGCCGACGATGCCATGCAAATGAAAAAAAGCGCTAATATGAAGCGAATTACCTTCGGTTCTTCTAAGGCTGATTTTATTATTAGAAAACTGGACAATTCCGAGGACGAGTTCCTTCATGTGCTTTTTAATAAGAAAATTATTAAATCTCAACTCACAGGCGCCTATAATTTTCCAAATATCTTCGCCGCGATCACCATTGGAAAGTATTTAGGAATGTCTGACGAAGACGTTGCCCTCGGCATTTCGCAGTACGTTCCTCAAAATAACCGTTCGGAAATTCGTAAAATTAAAACCAATACCGTAATCCTAGACGCCTACAATGCCAATCCCACCAGTGTGGAAATGGCACTGCGCGCCCTTGCTACACGTAAGGGTTATAAAGTAGCCATACTTGGCGATATGTTTGAGCTCGGACGTTTTGCACTGGAAGAGCATTACAGAATGCTCTCTCTCGCACGTGAACTGGGTATCAACCGCATCATTACCGTGGGGGAATTGTATATGGACGTTTTTTCCGGACGAAGTGTCGAGCAATACATAACGACGCAAGAATGTATTGATGGACTTTCTCTGGGTAAACCATTAAGAAAAGCCACGATTCTCATAAAAGGTTCTCGAGGAATGCGTTTGGAGCAATTATTGGATTTCCTCGATAAATGAAGTTCCTATAATTAATTTTTCATGCGGATATTTTTTTTGTTTCTCGTTACTATTTCTACAACACTGTCGGTTACCGGTCAAAATGCTGATCGACTTGCCTATATCGAGAAATTTAAAGATATCGCCATTCTGGAGATGCGTACCCACCGCATTCCCGCAAGTATTAAACTCGCTCAAGGAATACTCGAGTCCGGCGACGGAAAGAGTTATCTCGCAACCACGGCAAACAACCACTTCGGTATTAAATGTCATACCGATTGGACGGGGAAGCGGGTGTTTCACGATGATGACGAAAAGGGAGAGTGCTTTAGAAAATACAAAGACCCCGCTGAAAGCTATCGCGACCATTCCCTTTTTCTCGTTGAACGTGGTCGATACCGCGCACTTTTTGACCTAGAAATAACCGATTACAAAGGTTGGGCAAAAGGACTTAAGGCTGCAGGGTACGCTACGAATCCAAAGTATGCGGATTTACTTATTCGCATAATTGAAGATAATCAACTGTATCTCTTTGATATGGAAACTGGAATTACCGAACTGGCGGGTGGGAGCTTTCGACATCCTAGTGGGGTTCGTTTTACCGTGGTAGAACCCGGTGAGAGCGTGGAAAGCGTGGCTGCTCGTAATCGGGTTTCTGTCCGTAGAGTATTAAAATATAATGACCTAACTTATGAGAGCGTCGTTCAGGCTGGCGATATTCTCTATCTTCAGCCTAAGAAAAATCGCGGCCGACAGAAATATCATCGCGTAGTGAGCGACCAAAGCATGCACGATGTGGCGCAAGAACACGCAATTAAGTTGCACAAGCTCTATTATCGAAACCGGATGTCGGTGGGAATGCAGCCTAATAACGGCGACGTCCTTCACCTTCGCTGGCGCAAAAAGCGCTCGCAAATGAATAACTAATATCTTTGGATGTGATCTCTAGCTATTCTTTTTTCACCAGATAATAGCCTAAGGATAAGGCGATAATAATGGCCGCCAAACCGATGTTGCTTAGTCCATCCGCATGCCCAATATCCAAAACTAAGAGTTTTCTGCCGATGGCGATTAATCCGATTAAAAGTATGCTTTGAACTTTTATATGACTCTCCTTGACGTAAATATTGAAGGTGTCAATCAACTCTATCGCAATGAGTATATTGAAAAATACAGGCAGTACTAAGGAGGTCTGCTCTTTGGAAATAAGCAGTCGGTTGGAGTTCTCATTTTTCGTTAAAATGGCCTTTCCAAATTGATAAATCAACTCGATGATTTCAACCGCAATGTAGATGGCAATTACTCCGGATAGGATGTAGAATACGCCAACTTCAAACTTTTTCATTATACCGCCTTGGCTCATAATCCAATGAATTGAAATGGTTTGTGCTTTTTAAACTCTTTCGAGCATTCACCAGAATAGGTTTTATGATCTTCTAGATCTAATTTTCGAACACTGGCTTTTTCACTGAAGTCTATTTTTTTAAGATCCACCCAAAATGTATTGGGGGTGAGGGCAGTTTCAAAGTAATACACCAGATTTTTTTGGTCGGCAACGGCTCGCCATCTGGTTGTTGAAAGATTAGGAAAGCCTTCTATTTCAAATCCGTAAGGTACCGAGACGTTGCGAATGACGCTCATAACTCCAGCTACGGCAACTCTGGTGTTATCGGTTTGTGGAATGCTGTTAATGAAAAATGTAGCACGAACAAAGCGATCGGGAGCAGTTACTGAACCGGGAAGAAATACTTTCCCCGGAATGGTCTCCCAGTAGCGGGCAATAGCCAACTGCTCTTTGTAAGGTGGATCATTGGTCATTATTGTATAGGACGGGTCGTGATGAATGATCAATTTCCCACTGATATACTCTAAAATCGCGTTATCGCCGCTGGCATCAGATAATGATAGGTGCACAGTAGTAAACTTGTTTGTTCCCGGAATAAAGTCGGAGACAATGGCAAACTCTTCTTTAGAAAACTCTGCCACTGCCTCGGCAACGTTTGCAAAGTTATCGAGGGCGTATTGCGCCCAGAGCGAAATGGCTATTCCTGGTTTATCTCCGTTTTTATCAAAATTGGGATACTCGGATTCAACCAACCATAACATATTCGCTACTAGCCCTTTTTCGTTCATTCCGTCGGTCGTGGAAATGTCCCATGAACTTACCGCTAAGCTACCGTATTTTGATGTCCATTCCACCGAATTTGCGCCAACTTCGCCACTGCGTCGCATACCACGAGGAAATATCCACTGATTGGCAGGTATTTCCATTGAAAAATCCATGGATCTTCCGGTTAAGACTGTATTGTTAGGGCCTTTATACACTACGCGTGTGCAGGCTTTTGATTCGGAAATTTGGACAAAATTGAATAGCACAGCTATTGCTAATGCTAAAAGGTTTTTTTTCGTATTCATGAATCGGGTTGTGTAAATTATTGCTGTTTACAAATCTACGCATTGAGCGCTATATATCACTCTTCAAGATAGAGTTGTATTAGACCTTCCGGACTATCGGTGGATATTACGCGTTTTTCGCGGTTGATTTCTTTTACAATGATCTCATCAACCCAAGGAATGTAAATCAGTCGATCGGAGGGGTGAAGTACCACAAGAATGTCTTGCTCATTACCCTCGATTACACTGTCGAGCGTGCCAATATCGCCTTGAGTTTTATCTACGACTTGCATGCCTACCATTTCGTGAATGAATATCTCATTCTCGTCTGCTGGTGGCAGCATGGATTCGTGTAAAAATATACTGTTGCCAATGAGTTTTTCCGCCGATTGCTCGTCGTCGATGTCTTCTAATTTGATGCGAACACCCTTCGGTAAAAGTGTAATATTCTCAATAAAGTAGGGGATGAGTTCGCCTTTTTGCTCAACAAATAGCGCTTCAAGTTCCGCGTAATTTTCCGGTTGATCGGTTTCGAACTTCGCTACAACCTCTCCCTTGAAGCTGTGTTTACGGATGATTTTACCTAACTCAAAACAGGAATCTTTGTCCATAATATTCTTTACTTTTATGGGGTAAAATTACAGCATACCTGGGGTTTTAGGGCAAAAAAAAAGCTGTCCGAAGACAGCTTTTAAGAGTTAAGCTTCCGCTGGGGTTTCACCCTCTTCTGGAGTTTCCTCCGCAGGAGCGGCGGCAGCGTTGGCTTCAGCTTCTTTAGCAGCTAAAGCGGCAGCGCGCTCTTCGTTGCGCTTGCGCTCTGCCTCCAAACGGGCAGCAGATTCAGCAGCAGCTTTTTCAGCTAATCCTGATTTTTTGCCTTCGATAGAACCATGTTTAGATTCCATCCAAGCTTGAAAACGCTTCTCAGCTTCTTCTGTGGTAAATGCACCTTTCTTTGCACCGTTTAATAGGTGATTTTTGTGCAATACCCCTTTGTAAGATAAAATTGCTTTGCAAGTGTCGGATGGCTGAGCACCATTTTGAACCCAACGCAAGGCAGCCTCGAAATCTAAATCGATGGTTGCTGGATTGGTGTTGGGATTGTAAGTTCCGATTTTCTCGATGAACCTACCGTCACGGGGAGCGCGGCTATCAGCAGCTACAATGTGAAAAAAAGCATAGCTTTTTCTTCCGTGTCTTTGCAGACGAATACGTACTGGCATACGTTAATTGTTTTAGAAGGGTCCTAAACCCGGTTAACTAACTACGGATATACGGAACGATTTATTTTTGCGTAAAATAAATTTGCTAAATAAAACGTTTTATCGTCTATACGTAAATGAACTTTTCAAGCTGCAAAGATGCGATATTTCAATATTCTGGGCAATTTTATTTTTATAATTTTGAACTAGGCTTTGGCGTGCGCTTTGTAACTTCGCATTGTGGGTCTTACTTTGACACACATAATCTCGAATTCAGTTAACTTTCTATCAACCAACACATAAATTTTCTCATGCGTAATCTTCTACTTTTTGCTTTTAGCTTTCTCGTGACGGTTAGCAGTGCCTTTGCTCAGTGGAACCAAGTGGATACTAAGGGTAAGAAGCAAGGTCCTTGGAAAAAATTTCATGAAGATGGTAAAACTCTCCGCTACGAAGGACAGTTCAAAAACGACATTCCCATTGGGGTGTTTCGCTATTATTTTGAAAATGGTAAATTATACAGTGAAAATACGTACCGCGGAGAAACTGGCATTTGCATGAGTATCCAATACGCGAATAACGGAAAGAAAATTGCCGAGGGTTTGTATCGAAATAATCTGCGCGATAGTGTTTGGACTTTTTATAACGCCTCGGGCAATATCATCTCTCGTGAGACCTATGATAAAGGTGTTTTACACGGTGAACGAACAACCTACTTTAGTAACGGAAAAATTATCGAACGTGTGGTTTTTGTCAATGGTGAAATGCATGGACCTTACGAACAGTTTTATGAAAACGGACAAATTCAGCGGCGTGGTGCCTACGTGAACGATAAGCTGCACGGAGACGTTACCATATATACTTATAATGGTAAAAAACTCGCTACTGGTAAGTACCACGAGGGTCAGAAAAATGGCGCTTGGATTACTTTTAACGAAGATGGTCGTCCGCAAAAACGTGAAGAATACCATTACGGTCGATTGGAAAAAGAACATACGTACTAAGATATGGCTCGAGTAGTTGTGGGGTTATCGGGAGGTGTAGACAGTTCAGTGGCTGCACACCTATTGCAGGAAGAAGGACATGAAGTCATAGGGATTTTTATGCGCAATTGGAACGATGAATCGGTTACGATTAATAATGAGTGTCCCTGGATCGACGATAGTAACGATGCAATGATGGTTGCCGAACATCTGGGAATTCCCTTTCGTGTGATGGATTTTAGCGCCGAATACAAAAATCGTATTGTCGATTACATGTTTGCTGAATACGAGCGCGGAAGAACACCAAATCCGGATGTTCTTTGTAATCGTGAAATTAAATTCGACGCCTTTTTGGAAGCGGCACTTCAACTCAATGCGGATTTTGTAGCGACCGGCCATTATTGCCGTCGGGAAGTTTCAGCGGATGGCCGCGTTCAGCTACTCAGTGGTTTGGACAACAATAAAGACCAAAGCTACTTTCTGTGCCAAGTGAACCAAAGTCAACTACAAAAAGCGCTATTCCCAATTGGACATTTGCAAAAGTCAGAGGTCCGGGAAATTGCCAACAAAATAGGCCTGCCAACCGCTGCGAAAAAAGATTCTCAGGGTTTGTGTTTCGTGGGGAAGGTGAAACTTCCTGTATTTTTACAACAGCAGCTGGCGCCAAAGAAGGGAAGAATTTTGGAAATCCCTCGTGAACACACCTACTACGACGACTACCTAAATAAAAACGCGGATGAGAATTACGAAATGCCAAACTGGCCCCGTAGTTTGGCGGTAGAAGTAGGACAGCATCAAGGCGCACACTTCTACACTATCGGTCAGAGAAAGGGTTTGGGCGTTGGGGGAAGAGCAATACCACTTTTTGTAGCCGGCATTGATACGGAACACAATGAGGTTTTTGTGGCTGAAGGCGATGATCATCCGGCTTTGTTGCGCTGTGGACTGAAAATCGAAAAGGGAAGCGAAAACTGGCCCGGTGGACTTAATTTGCTGGAAAATGCTTCAGAAATCCGCGTCATGGCCCGTATCCGCTATCGCCAACCACTCCAACCAGCCACACTTTTTCGTAGAAATGATGAAACATTTCTTTGGTTCGATGAGCCGCAAAAGGCCATTACACCCGGTCAGTTCGCTGCTTGGTATCAAAATGAAATACTCTTAGGTAGTGGCATCATCGTCTAATGAATTTTTGAAATATTGGAGCACAATGAAGAAGAGAAATGCGGTGTTTTTTTACTTGATGATATTGTCGGTATCGGCTTTGACGATTCTGCCGATAAAAAACTTAGTCGCCCAGAACAACCTCTATTGGGTGTATCTGGAAGAGAAAGCTACCGACTTAACGACTTGGGAAAATCCTTTCGACTATTTTAGTCCGCGTGGTGTTTTACGCAAAGCACAACAGCAGGTACTTTTCGATAAACACGATTTGCCCATTCGCCAGGAAATTTTACGAGAAATTGAAACGCTCGCTCGGGTGAAAATGCAGTCAAAGTGGCTAAATGCTGTTTTGGTTGAGACCGAACACCCCGACCTACTCGAACACCTTGATTTTGTAGACCGCATTGAAGCAAGAATTCCCATGCGAAAGTCTTTTGCTTCTCTAGCGGATGATGACGCTAATTTTCAGTACGGCTCTGCACGTTTACAAACCGAGCAGGTGTTCGGCGACCTTCTGCACGCTCGCGGTATGACGGGAAGTAATGTCCTGATCGCAGTCTTCGATGGCGGATTTCATAATACACCGAATCTATCGGTCTTCGACGACTTATTCAACGAGGGAAGACTCAAAGGTACGTATAGTTTCGTCTTACAAGACAGTAACGTTTTTACCCGAGGATCGCACGGAACACACGTGCTTTCGGTCATGGCCGCTAAAACGAGGGGCATTTTTGTAGGCACCGCGCCCGATGCCGATTACTGGTTGTTTATGACCGAAGACCAGCTGGTGGAAGTCAATGCCGAAGAGCACAACTGGCTCGCCGCGGCTGAAGTAAGTGACAGTCTGGGGGTGGATATCATTAATTCAAGTTTGGGATACACTACATTTGATCCCGGGCAGAACGACTATACTCCTGCGGATCTTGATGGGCAGACAGGAATTGTTACCCAAGCAGCACTTTTTGCCGCACGTAAAGGAATGCTCGTGGTTAATTCGGCAGGAAATGCGGGAGCTAGTAATTGGCGAAAAATTGTAAAACCAGCAGATGCCGATAGCATCATTGCGGTTGGCGCTGTGGATATTCAAGGCAATCGAGCGAATTTCTCTTCTGAAGGCCCAACCATTGACGGAAGAATTAAGCCTGACGTTATGGCGCGTGGTGCCGGCACATATTACATAGCCACAAATGGACTCCCTGCGACCGGTAATGGTACATCACTCTCTTCCCCCATTATTGCCGGATTAGCGGCCTGTTTACGCCAAGCTTACCCGCACCACAGCACCGAGAACTTGCGGCAAACCATCATCCGTTCAGCGCATCTTTACTTTAATCCCGATACGCTAATGGGTTTTGGGATACCCAATTTTGATGTGGCGTTTAATAACGTTTTTTCGGTAGACGAATTTGCCTCTAAACAGCAAATAAGCGTATACCCCAATCCGGCTGAAAATCAAATTCAGGTTTCGTGGAGTGTTGATTTTGAGCCATTAGGCATGCGTGTTTTTAGTGCTTCGGGCAGACTTGTTCGGGAGCTAACAATAAGAAACCAGCAAACCTCTAAGGAATTGGATATTTCAGATTTATCTTCCGGCACGTATATTTTGCACATATACGGCAAATCAAAAGCCATTAGTTCGATCATCATCAAACAATAAAAATATGAATACATCACCAAACCCTATTTGTCAACTTTTCGGAATTAAATACCCAATTGTCCAAGCGGGCATGATTTGGTGTAGCGGTTGGGAGTTGGCCTCCGCGGCCGCAAATAGTGGTATTTTGGGATTGATAGGTGCTGGAAGCATGTATCCACATATCTTGCGTGAGCACATTCAGAAGTGTAAGGCGGCAACCGACAAGCCTTTTGGGGTGAATGTTCCGTTGTTGTATCCAGACATCGAGCAGCATATGGACATCATTGCGGAGGAGGGAGTGAAAATAGTTTTTACCTCAGCAGGCAATCCCCGTACGTGGACGCAGTGGTTAAAGGACAGAGGGATTACGGTTGTTCACGTAGTAAGCAGTGCGAAATTTGCACAAAAAGCCGCCGCGGCAGGCGTTGACGCCATTGTGGCCGAGGGTTTTGAAGCAGGAGGGCACAATGGGCGTGAAGAGACGACAACCATGTGTCTTATTCCCGAAGTTCGCGACGCCATTGACATACCTTTAATTGCCGCCGGAGGAATTGGCGACGGAAGATCCATGCTTGCAGCACGAGCCCTCGGTGCCGATGCGGTCCAAATCGGATCTCGTTTCGTAGCTTCCGAGGAAAGTTCTGCTCACCCATCGTTCAAGCAATCGGTGGTGGACGCCCAAGAGGGGAGTACCGTTTTAACCCTTAAGGAAATTACCCCCGTTCGACTCATAAAAAATAAATTTTTTGCCGATGTTCAGGCGCATTACGACCGCGGAGCAGAAGTTGAAGAGTTGCGAACTCTCCTAGGTCGCGGTCGAGCTAAGAAAGGAATGTTTGAAGGCGACCTCAACGAAGGTGAACTCGAAATTGGACAAATCAGCAGTCGAATCCGAGAAGTTAAACCTGTAGTAGATATCGTAAAAGAGTGCATCGAAGAATACAATCAAGCTTTTCAAGGTCTAGCAAAAATAGAATTGTAGTCTGGGATGTGAATTATTTTTGGACATTAAGTTGAATTATTCGTCCGATTACGGCGTAATTTTGCTCACATGGAAGATGGACCAAAACACCAGGGCAGGAGGCGACAACTTGCGGAACAATTAGAGGGGAAAGGGATTCACGATGAACGGGTACTCGACGCGATACGCAAAATACCACGCCATCTATTTCTCGATTCGTCTTTTGAGGATTTTGCCTATCAGGACACCGCTTTTCCAATAGCGGCAGGACAGACCATATCTCAGCCGTTTACCGTAGCCTTTCAAACCCAAGCCCTCCAACTTCAGCCGACGGATAAGGTTTTGGAAATTGGCACCGGAAGTGGTTACCAGACTGCCGTTCTCTGCGAATTGGGCGTAAAGGTTTTTAGCATTGAACGACAACACGAACTCTTCCTTTTTTCTTCTTCAATGTTGAAAAAATTAAACTACAATTACGTTGGTAAATTTGGTGACGGATATCAAGGACTCCCTACTTACGCACCTTTTGATAAAATCATCGTTACCGCTGGAGCTAAACAAGTCCCACCAGCACTCCTGCGACAATTGGTAGTGGGCGGAAAAATGATCATACCGGTAGGAGTAGGTAGCCAGAAAATGCTCAGTATTGTGAAGGTTTCCGAGAAGGATTACCAGGTAAAAAAACTCGGGGATTTTCGATTTGTACCTATGTTGGAA
This sequence comes from Flavobacteriales bacterium, assembly GCA_007693635.1. GTDB lineage: Bacteria > Bacteroidota > Bacteroidia > Flavobacteriales > Schleiferiaceae > CSBr16-58. The sequence continues at coordinate 11,394 of REDE01000183.1, forward strand.
GAAAAGGAATAGTGCAAGGAGGTCTGTCTTTTTTTAGCTTTGTAGTGGTCTTTTATGTATGTTTGTGAATAATTAAATCAGCACAACTCGAGTATGCTTACCCGCTTGGAAATTCAAAATTTTGCACTCATTGAAAGTCTGGAGCTCGACTGGAAAAGTGGATTGACGGTCATTACGGGGGAAACCGGTTCCGGAAAGTCAATTATGCTCGGAGCCTTGGGACTGATTCTCGGACAGCGGGCAAATCTTCAGGCGGCAACGGGTAAAAAATGTGTGGTAGAAGGCTACTTCAATTTGAGTGATCGCTTCCAAGGTTTTTTTGATGAAGAGAACCTCGATTTTGACCGGCAGACGATTATTCGCAGAGAAATTCTCCCCGGTGGAAAATCCCGCGCTTTTGTCAATGATACCCCGGCAACTCTCGAGCAGTTGCGCAATATCGCTGATCGGTTGATTGATATTCACTCGCAAGACGATACGCGTTTGCTTACACAAGCAAGTTTCCAATTGGAACTGATCGATTTATATGGTGGTCATTCCAGCACAGTTGAAAATTACCAAAAGTCCTATGCTTTGTGGTTGGCGGCACAGGAATCACTACGACTTTTCCGGGAGCAATTAGGCGGTGCTGAGGATGAAAACTACCTCCAGTATCTGGTTGATGAATTGGAGGCGATTAAGCCGGTAGAGAATGAATACGAAAAACTTGAGGAAGAGTGGAAAGCTCTTGACAATGTTACGGAAATACGCCGAGGAATAGGTGCGCTTATCGACCTTCTCGATGCCGATGATTATGGGATGTTGGAGCGCCTTCGACTGGCGGTTTCCGAAATGGATAAGTTGCGCAGAATTCACCAGGCTTCGGGTGAATTGCACGATCGTTTACAAAGCACCTACATTGAACTCAAAGACATTTCTGATGAAGCGTTCTCATTGTCGGAACAAATTCAGGACGACCCGCAGCGCTTAATCGAGTTGGAAACACGCATGAGCGCACTCAATACCCTCGCGCAAAAACACCATTGTGCTTCGGTAGACGAATTGTCGGGTGTGCTGATTCGCTTGCAGCAGAAACTCGACGATATCTCGGGATTTACGGAGAAAGAAAATGCGCTAAAGAAACAGCTAGCAGACTGTGAAGCGCAAATGCTGAAGGCGGCAATGGTACTTCGAAATGCCCGACTAAAAACCGTACCCGAACTAGAAAAAGATATTTTAAAAACCTTGCACCTTCTCAACTTTTCCGGTGTGGGTTTTTCCATTCAATTGGAAGAAAAAGATTGTGGGCCCGATGGCGCAGACCGCAGTGTTATGCTTTTTTCTGCCAACAAAGGTCAACCCTTACGTCCTATCCAAAAAGTAGCCTCAGGCGGTGAAAAATCTCGGATCATGCTGGCCATTAAGGCTGCTTTGGCCAAAACCAAAAGTTTGCCAACACTCATTTTCGACGAGATAGACACGGGGATTGGGGGAGAGACTGCCGCTAAGGTAGCCCAACTGTTGCGAGCCATCAGTGGAGATGTGCAATTGGTCGCCATAACGCACTTACCACAAATTGCCGCTGCCGGTCAGTGCCATTGGCGGGTTTATAAAGAAGTTGACAACGATACAACGCATACCAACATAAAAGCACTGAGCGATATCGAGCGTACCGATGAGTTGGCTCGAATGCTCAGTGGAGACACAACCAGTGAAGCAGCGCGCGAAAATGCTCGGGTGCTACTAGGCCTTAACTAACTATCAACGTATATTTGCAAAAAAACAAAGAATCATGAGCGCATTATTATCAGGAAAAGTAGGGATCATATTTGGGGCTTTAGACGAAAATTCTATCGCTTGGAAAGTAGCCGAGCAAGCGCATGCCCAAGGAGCAAAGTTTGTACTTACCAACGCCCCAGTTGCCATGCGTATGGGGGCTATTCAGCAATTGGCTGAAAAAACGGGTTCAGAAATCATACCCGCCGACGCCACATCGATGGAAGATTTAGAAAACCTATTCACTAAAGCAGTCGAGATTTTTGGCCAACCTCTTGACTTCGTTCTGCATTCTATCGGGATGTCGGTAAATGTTCGTAAAGGAAAACACTACACCGATTTGAATTATGATTGGCTGACTAAAGGTTGGGATGTATCGGCAGTTTCTTTCCATAAGACTTTGCAAACAGCCTTCAAATTAGATGCTATGGCTGAGTGGGGAAGTGTGGTTGCACTCACTTACATGGCAGCGCAGCGTACCTTCCCGGATTATAACGACATGGCCGATAATAAAGCGTATTTGGAATCTATCGCTCGTAGTTTTGGCTACCATTATGGCGTGAAAAAGAAAGTTCGCGTCAATACCATTTCACAGAGTCCTACGCCCACAACAGCCGGAAGTGGCGTGAAAGGTTTTGATGGATTTATTTCTTACGCCGAAAAATTATCTCCACTAGGAAACGCAACGGCTGATGATTGCGCCGGGTACGTCATTTCACTATTCAGCGATTTAACCCGTAAAGTCACGATGCAAAATCTCTTTCACGACGGCGGGTTTTCTTCCGTGGGTGTGAGCGATGCTGTGATGCAAGCCTTTGTAGACGGCTCAAAGGAAAGCTAGAAAAACCACAAGTTTACTCTTAATTAAGAAGTGGAATTCGTTTTGGATTCCACTTTTTTTATGGTATGAATTGATGTAGCTTTGCCGCCTTAAATTTTACGCGTATTCTGTATTTAAAATCAGTGATTTATAAGCCTAAATTCCGCGATTGAGAGGCCTTTTTGCTTTGAAGCTAATCGTATTTGTTTTGGACATGCTCAATTAAACCAAATTCAACGAATGAAAAAAATCATCAACCTTTTCGATACCAGTCAAAAAGTAGACTATAAAACGGAGGTACTATCGGGACTAACAGTTGCAATGGCTTTAATACCCTAGGCGGTTGCTTTTGCGCTTATTACCGGACTTTCACCATTGACCGGTTTGTATGCGGCCTTTGTTATGGGTTTGGTGACCTCAATTTTTGGAGGCCGACCAGGAATGATTTCTGGTGCTACGGGAGCGGTTGCAGTTGTATTGGTTAGTTTGGCTGTGTCTCATGGCCCCGAATACATCTTTGCTACAGTCATTCTTGCAGGATTTATGCAAATGCTTTTCGGATTGTTAAAACTAGGGAAATTCATCCGCTTGGTTCCCCATCCAGTAATATTTGGGTTTGTTAATGGTTTGGCGATTATCATTTTCATGTCGCAACTCAATCAATTCAAGGTTGAAGATGGAAGTTGGATGCCGGCCGAAATGCTGTTGGTTTTTGGGGGTTTGGTATTGCTAACGATGTTGATTATTTGGGGTTTACCACAAATAACCAAAGCGGCGCCAGCTTCGTTGGTGTCTATTCTCGTCGTTTTTGGTGTAGTTGCCGCTACAGGTATTGATACCCGCACAGTAGGAGATTTGGCTTCCATTAGCGGAGGTTTCCCGCCCTTTCATATTCCAAAAATTCCTCTAAATTGGGAAACCCTTGCGCTGATTTTTCCTTATGCCTCCATCGTGGCAGGTGTGGGACTCATCGAGAGTTTACTCACCTTAAATATTGTTGATGAGCTTACCGATACTAGAGGAAATAGCAATAGAGAATCCATTGCTCAAGGTATGGCCAATACTCTTTCGGGTTTGTTTTCCGGTATGGGTGGCTGCGCGATGATTGGTCAGAGTTTGATCAACGTATCAAACGGTGCACGCGCAAGATTATAGGGAATCGTGGCCTCGGTAATGTTATTGGTATTTGTTATGTTCGGTTCCCAACTGATCGAAAAAGTTCCAATGGCGGCTTTAACCGGACTAATGATCATGGTCTCTATTGGGACATTTGAATGGGCGAGTTTACGCACGTTCAACAAAATGCCCAAGTCGGATATTCTGGTTATGGTTTTAGTGACCTTCGTAACGGTGGTATTGCACAACCTTGCATTGGCGGTTATAATCGGCGTAATCATCGCGGCATTGGTATTCGCTTGGGATAATGCCGTGCGAATTCGGGCCAGAAAATATACCGATAGTGAGGGCGTAAAATATTACCAAATGTACGGGCCATTATTCTTCGGTTCTGCCGAAGCTTTTCGCGATAAATTTGATGTGGAAAGCGACCCCGAAAAAGTCGTCATTTCTTTTGCTGAAAGTAGAGTTGTAGACATGTCGGCCATTGAGGCACTCAATAAAATTACGGAGCGCTACCACAAGGCCGGAAAGACCATTTATTTGACACATCTCAGCGCTGACTGCTTGCGACTACTCAACAATGCAGAGCGAATTATTCAAGTCAACATCATCGAGGACCCTACGTATAAGGTGGTCGCTGATTTGGACTAAGAAATTTAGCTGGCCTCTCAAGGTTTCTGAGCACTCGCCCCGTCAAGTAAACATGCAGTTACAGACTCGGCATTCTACAGAATTTTACAAAAAAAACAGACACGGGATTTTGGCATTAAATCTGCCTTAATCTCCGTGCCTGCTTGTTTTGGTGTCAAGAAAAAATATTGCTAAAAAGTTTTTTTACAACGATGCAACCTTTTTTTTCGAATAGGCATCTAAAATTCAAAGGCATTGCCTAACTTTGAAGCGTCTTAATCACTAATTATATTTTGCAATTATGACAGCAGTTGTATTGTTTTTAGCTTTTGTTTTCTCTTTTATTGTTCGCTTGATCAACAGGATTTAGTTATTCAGCGGAATTTCAATTTGGGTCGACAACAAATCTTCAAAATTTTGTCGGCGAGAGATTAAGTAATCATTGCCCTTGTGAATTAATACTTCCGCGGGTTTTAGTCGGCTGTTGTAGTTGGACGACATTGCGTATAAATACGCTCCGGCGTTGTGAAAACACAAAATATCCCCTTCGCGAATCTCACTTATTCGACGATCCCAAGCAAATGTATCGGTTTCACAGATGTATCCTACCACGGTGTAGACGCGTTCGTTTGCCCCAATGTTGGATAGATTGGTAATGTGGTGATAAGCATCGTAAAACATGGGACGGATAAAGTGATTTAAACCGGTATTGATACCAGCAAAAACTGTGGCGGTAGTCTGTTTGATTACGTTGACATCCGCGAGGAAATAACCACTTTCCGAAACTAGGAATTTACCAGGTTCAAACTCGATGGTTAGTTTACGTCCGTATTCTACGAAGAAATTCTCCATTAGCTCGGTCATTCTTTCTCCCAAAAGTTCCACATCCGTTTCCATATCCCCGGGTTTGTAGGCGACTTTAAACCCACTTCCAAAGTCGATATATTCGAGATCGTTGAACTGTAGGGCACAATCGAGTAGTAAGTTAGCGCCGTTGATAAATACATCAACATCCAGAATATCACTACCGGTATGCATATGCAATCCGTTGATGTTTAGCTTGTAGCTTTCAGCAATTCTCTGTAAGTGGCGCATTTGGTGTATTGAGATACCAAACTTCGAATCGATGTGACCGGTACTGATTTTGGTATTGCCTCCCGCCATAATATGGGGGTTCATTCGCACACATACGGGGTAACTATTCCCGTAGGTGTTACCGAATTGTTCTAGGATAGAGAGGTTGTCAATGTTAATACGAACACCCAATTCCACCGCCTGTCGAATTTCGTCGAACGAAACGCAGTTGGGAGTAAAGATGATTTGGTCAGGAGAGAATCCAGAGTGCAAACCAAGCTGTACCTCTTCTATGGATACGGTGTCTAATCCCGCTCCCAAACTATGAAAAAAGCGTAAGACATTCGTGTTCGAAAGCGCTTTGCACGCATAATTTATTTGGGTGTCCAATTTCGAAAATGCCTTTTTCAAGCGTTTATACTGTTTCTCCATTACACTGGTATCGTACACGTATAAAGGAGTGCCGTACTTTTGGCTCAGCTTGAGCATGTAATCAGCATCAACAGCAAAGGCTTGTTTTGTTTTTGACATAGTAATTTTTGTTTTTAAAGTTTGCAAAATTACGGATCACATTTGAGTTATTAGAGAATTAATTCGACGTTATGAGTTTGGGTTTGGTAATTTCAAATTTATCTATTTACTTTAACCTCTGAAAAAATTTGATGTAAATTTGCTTAATGACTAAAAAAATATCCCCATGAATACCCCATCTAGATTATTTGATTTTCCGCGTTATCAGTTGGCAAATAACCCATTGAAGATCTCGTTGGCCACCAAGAAAAACGGAAAATGGGAAACGGTTTCCAGTAAGGAATACGTCGAGTTGAGTGAGCATTTTTCTTTAGGATTGATGGAAAAAGGCATTCAGCCGGAAGATAAGGTGGTGCTTATATCCACCAATAATAGACACGAGTGGAATATTTGCGATATTGGTATTTTACAATGTGGCGCCATCGACGTACCGGTTTATCCAACGGCCAGTGAAGATGACTACGAATATATTTTTAATGAAGCTGAGGTGAAGTTGGCCTTTGTTTCCGACAAGGAACTCTATGAAAAGGTCAAACGTGTACAGCCTAAGGTTCCTACACTTAAGGGGGTGTTCATGTTCGATGAGGAGGAAGGTGTACCGCATTGGTCGGAAGTACTCGATTTGGGTTCTTCAAGCGATAAGCGGGATGAACTCCAAGCGCGAATGGATGCTGTTGAGCCCCACCAGTTGGCAACATTGATTTACACCTCTGGAACCACCGGTCGCCCGAAAGGAGTAATGCTCTCACATAATAATATTGCCAGTAACGCGCTCGACTGTGACGATCGTTTGCCCGAGGCGACCTCGGAGTCTATCGCCCTTAGCTTTCTCCCTCTTTGCCACGTTTACGAGCGCATGTTGGTGTATTTGTACTGCATGAACAGTGTTAGCATTTACTACGCTGAATCGATGGAAACCATTGGCGATAATATTAGAGAGGTGCAGCCAACCATTTTCTCGGCAGTGCCCCGATTACTCGAGAAGGTCTTTGCCAAAATCATGGATAAAGGAGCCGCACTTACGGGAGTTAAGAAGGCGCTCTTTTTCTGGGCTGTTGGCCTTGCCGAAGAATACGATATTCACGGTAAAAGTGGATGGTATAAATTCCGCCTCAATATTGCTCGCAAACTCATTTTCTCTAAGTGGCAAGAAGCGCTTGGAGGAAGAGTACAGGCCATTGCTTCGGGTGCCGCCGGACTCAATCCTCGTTTGGCCAGAATCTTTTTGGCGGCTGGAGTAAATATTCAGGAAGGTTACGGATTAACCGAAACTTCACCCGTGGTAGCGGTGAATGACCCAAAGAACGACGGAACACGCATCGGAACTGTGGGAAGAGTGATTAAAAATGTACGTGTGAAAATTGCTGAGGACGGCGAGATTTTGGTTAAAGGACCTAACGTAATGATGGGATACTACAAAAAGCCGGAAATTACCGCCGAAGTTATCGATGCCGACGGCTGGTTCCATACCGGCGATATCGGCGAATTTCAAGAAGGCCAATACCTGAAAATCACCGATCGTAAAAAAGAGATATTTAAAACCAGTGGAGGTAAATACATTGCTCCACAAATAATGGAAAATGTCTTTAAGGAAAGTCGCTTTATCGAGCAAGTTATGGTCATCGGGGAAGGGAAAAAGCACCCTTCGGCTTTGATTCAGCCAGACTTTGCCTTTTTGGAAAGCTGGTGTGAGCGCAAGGAGATTCCGTTTACCAGTGCTGCAGAGGTTGTTAAACTCGATCGAGTAAAGGAGCGAATTATGAAGGAAGTCCAGTTTTACAACGAACGTTTTGGTAAGTGGGAGCAAATCAAGAAAATTGAAATTACCCCTGATGCCTGGACTATTGAAGATGGACTTTTAACACCGACTTTAAAACTGAAGCGTAAAAATATCGAGAAGAAATATCAAGGACTGGTCGATACAATTTATGCGGAATAATACAGGTAGTTAAAGCATTGCAGTTGATTCGTTTTGTAGAGGATCCTCTATATACGATTCAACTGCAATGATTTGTTTTTTTATTAACTCGATGAATGCATCCCCAAGCTGCGACTTCAATTTAGAATTTAAAATCAAAATCATGAACACCTCTACTCGGATACTTTACTTTGTGTTTGTCTTTTTTGGGATTTTTCCCCAAATTCATGGGCAAACCACACACCAAGTGCACTTGAGCGTTTCACAACCCCCTGAATTATTTGCTTTTGCGGGAAATGATAATGCGGTACCAAACGGAACACCCGTGATTCTAGGTGGGGCTCCAACGGCTTCGGGCGGGACTACGCCTTACCAGTTTGCTTGGTCACCTAACGTTGCCGGCTTGAGTTCGGTGAGCGATTCAAACCCCACATTTACCGGTGGTACACCTTTAACTGATGTCGATTTTCAGCTGCTGGTAACCGACGCTCGCAATTGTACGGCAATTGACTCCGTACGCATTACTCTACTCTACATTTCCATTGAAGGTTTTTCCGAGAATGATTTAAAAATTTACCCCATTCCCGCAAGTGCGCAATTGAATATTGAATTGCCAAAAATCGGAGGTGTGCTGCAAATTCTCAATGCCGATGGCCGTTTGCTTGAAAGTCTTGAAGTTGACGATACTTCCGTTCATATCAACGTTGAGAAATTAGCGCGTGGAGTTTACACCTTGATTTATCAACATGAGGATCAGCGCGTGGTTCGAAAACTTATCCTCCAATAATTAACGCATTTATTATGAAACGATTTATACTTTTCTCCTTATTGTTTTCGTCTCAGTTTCTGTTCTCTCAGCAAAATCTAGCGGTCATGTCGGCCGATAGCTTGTTTATCACCGCCGATTCTGCACGAGGACAATTGCAGTGGCAAATTTCTTATGACAGTGTTACTTGGGCGGCATTGCCCGGACAGCAATCCTTGGTTTTACAGACGGTAGCCGATAGTTTCCCGGCCTACATACGGTTGGAAATTTTAGAAGGTGATTGCGATCCTTGGTATTCCGAGGTGTTGCTTCTTACCGAGAGTACACCTTTGCAATGTGGGGTTGACAGCATTAGTCACGGTTTTGTGGTCGGCTTTCAACCTTCTTCCGCAGCGGTTTTTGCGTTTCGTACCTACAGTACGGTTTTAGCCAACTGGACAGGTCCTGGTGGCGATAAGTGTTGGCTGAAAATGAATCTTGGTGCAACGACCGAAGCCTCCTCCGCAACCGATATCTCTGACGCTGCAGCTGGTTGGTTTTTTCAATTCAACCGTGCACAAGGATACGTAAACGACGGCACCACTCGAACTCCCAATACCCCTTGGATCAACCCCATCAATGAATTACTTAACTGGCAATCTGCCAGCGATCCATGTACGCAGCTTCTAGGTGCTGATTGGCGCATACCAACGCAGCCTGAGTGGAATGCCTTTCTCAATGCTCCAACCTCTCAAGGAGGGGTAGGAGGGGCATCAGGTTTGTTGAGCGATGCCTACGCTTCCACCCTAAAAATTCACGCAGGCGGTAATTTGAGTGGCGGTGATGGCTCAGTTCAAAATCGCGGAAACTTCGGTCTGTTTTGGTCCTCCGAGCAAAACTCAAACAATACTGCGGGATCATTCCGTTTCTCACCTATCGGAAGTTTTCCCGTAAATGCCACCAAAAACTTCGCCTATCCACTGCGCTGTATTTGTGATTGTCAGTAGGCTAATTACTCGGTATGTTTTTCACTTGGTTGTAATGTTGGTTGTAATGTGTGATTTAGTGTTTTAAAACCGGTACATGATTGAAAACCCGGGAATAAAGTCGAGTCGGTTTGCCAGGTGGGTATTGACCACAGGATTCTTTTTCTGTGCGATAATCACTCACCTGATTTTTGCTCAAAACCAAGTGGTATATAAGTTGGTGAGTGAGGGTGACTCTGGTCATGAGCCCGCACAAAATGTGGTTTTTTACAACGACCAACCTGAGGATTTTTCGCGAGTATCCAACGCAGAGGGGTTGGTGCTTTTGGAAGTTGGACAAACCTATCAGGTAATTCACCCCAAGTACACAATCAACGCGGTAACTCCAACTACATCACGGGATACAATCCTTTTGGTTGTTGAGAATCGGCATTTTCAATCAATACCCGACAATGTCTCTACAGAACTATTCGAAAAAGTTGTAGGATACCGGCGCTATCGATCCAGTCGCTATCGGGATATTTCCACCGAGTCGTTTCGCCTTTCACAGACTATTATTGATCGAGTACCAAGGGAAATTCCGTACGTTTCGGGTCGGTTTTTTCCCGGACAATCCGATACTGGTATTGTTTACCTTTCAAAAGTTCTTTCGGAGTTTATTACTTTCGGTGTAGAGCAGGCCAGTGAACGTATTTTGAGTAAGGTTGAAGCCGGTAAAATCACCAAACTCGGTTGGCGTGAAAGCGCGGATTTCCTCATCAACCCCTACCAGCGATTTTTGTTTTTTTCCGAAATTTCCAAGCGGGGGTATCTTTCTCCCTTCGATGACGACTATCAGAGTCATTACCGATTGACCAATAAAGGTTCTACGTTAATTGAGGGGAATCGTGTTTATATGTACAGTATAGTCCCCAAACGTTCATTTGCACCCTTGTTTACCGGCGATATCTGGATTGATTCTGCCACCTCAGGTCTGGTATATATCGACTTAAAACTTACCATGGATGAGCAAATCGAGCTCGTTGACTCTTTAGAGATACGTCAAATTTATCGTCCGGGTGTGGAGTCGCTCAATAGCCCCATTGCGTCCTTTTTTACTTTTCACTTCGACATTCTGGGGTCTTTTGGGCGCTTCGAAACCGCACAAATTTATCGGAAGTTTCAGTTTTTGGCAGACAATAACCTTAGCACGCCAATCGTGGTTGAGGATTTTGATCGCCAGGAAGGGATGGATCAATATGTGTTGCCCTATCTTTTAAGTGCGACGCAGTTGATTGCCTTGTACGACGATCGGCGTTACCGTGAGCGTTGGGAGGCCGGAGAGATAGCCGATAGTTTACAGCAGTACTATTCCGATCGACCATTTCAAACACTTTTCATCAAGGGAATGAACTTGCCTTTTTACGATAATCGGCACTATGTGCGGATATATCCCTTGTGGTTTGGTACGGGCTTTAATACGGTTGAAGGATTTTACACCCGGCTCATTCAGGAATCAAATTTTGATTTTGAGGATCAGCAGTTGCGCAACACCCTAGATTTTCGCTTAGGGTTTTCCGACAACCGATTGAAATTTAGAAATGTATTAGAATGGAAATACGATCTTTATCGACCGTCTCGAGCTACCTTAGATTTTGGGAATTACGTTTTTCAATTCAACGAAGCCAATCCCATTTTGCCCTTGATCAACAGTGTTTACAGCATTTTCTTGGGTCGGAATTATTTGCGACTTTACAATAAAATATACACCAAAGCCGGCTGGGAGCGTGAGTTGTTCAACGGCTTTACTTACAATATCACGGTGGAGTATGCCCGTAGGAACTCTCTGAGCAATTACAGTGATCCACTGAATTTATCCGGGGCATCTTGGAGTCCATTCGCCCGCAATGAGTTCGACCGCAACAACGATGTCGGAAGTCGCGATCCGAGGATAATTTCCCGCGAGGGTTTCCGGGCACACAACGCGTTAACCATCGATATGGACGTTACCTATCAGCTGTTTCAACGCTACAAAATCATCGATGGACGAAAGATCAACCTCCAATCCAACTACCCAAAATTTTACGCACAGTATAAAAAAGGTTTGCCCGTATTGGGAGCAATCACCGACTTCGACTACCTAGCCGTCGGGATGGGGTCAACTTCACGCCTAGGCAATGCTGGTACCACGCGCTTCGACATCAGCGGGGGTGGATTCCTTAATCGCAATAATGTTCAATTTGTGGATTACAAGCATTTCAATGGTTTGCAGACCATTTTCTTACAGCGCGTTCAGGATCGATTTTCCGATATCAAACAGTTTCGTACCATGCGTTACTACAACAATTCCACCGATCAGTTCTTTATTGAAGCCCATTTTGAACACAACTTTGGCGGCTATTTATTATCAAAAGTGCCCTACATCAACCGGACTAAAATTCATTTAGTTACTGGTTTCAATTACCTTTCCAGCGAGTTTGACAATCACTTTTTAGAATTATTTTTTGGTTTTGATAACATTTTAAAAGTAGGAAAAATCGAATTTGCTGGTGGCTGGGATGATTTTCGAGTATTTCGATTAACCATGCGTGTGGGGGTGAATTTCGATTATAATTTTTATCGGGATAATAAGCGGAGGTAGTTGATAATTGACAATGGACAATTGATAATGGACAATTGATAATGGACAATGGATAATGGTTGGTTGTTCAAAAACAAAGGAGTATGAAAACGGCTAATCCTATTCGTGGTAAAAGTTTTGGGTTTGCAGTTGGGGTGGTGGAGGCACGCAAAATCGTTTCTATAGATAGAAAAGAATTTGTGATGAGTAAGTAGCAGCTGCGCTCAGGAATGGCAGTTGGTGTCTTATACCGGAAAGCGGAGCGGGAGTGTTCAAAAAAGTGTATAAATGAATAACAATTGTCCATTAACATTTGTCCATTCTTATATTTGCTAAATGAAAAATCTATACCCTCTCATATTCCTCCTTATCACCTTTAGGCTCTCCGCCCAGCTCCGTGAATTCCACATTACCGAGCGTGAGCCCGACGGCACTTCAGTGGTGCAAGCTAGTGCAGATTATCCCGACAACGCTATGATTTTGGTGTATTCCGATTTGGAGGGACTGGATTTTCGTTCTTCGGTGGGAGGCATCAATCAGCAGCGTTATAATGCGCGAGCAAATAGGTACGAGATTTTGCTGAGTCCGCAGCGACAGATTTTGTTTGTGGCGGCACGGGGGTTTATTGAGC